>CAZJJQ010000077.1:0-10721 GCA_964546345.1 uncultured Planctomycetales bacterium | reverse complement strand
GGGGGCCGGCCGAGGGGCCGGGGGGGAGGGTGGGGGCGGCGGGGGCCCGGGGGGGACAGGGAGGCGCGGCGCCCCCGACGCGACGGCCTCCGACGACGTCCGCGCCGTCGCCACGTGGCTCGCGCGTGTGCATCGCGAGGCCGACCACGGCCCCACGGTCCGCCACGAGGGACGGCCCGTCGTCTTCGCGCGCATCCTGCGGCAGAACTTCCGCGCGACGCGGGAGGCCGTGCCGTCGGTGTTCTCCGCGCGCGTCCACGATGCGCTGCGGGCGCGGATCGGCGCCCTGCTGCGCCAGGCGCACCCCGTCCTCCGCCGTCGCCTGCGCGAGCACCGCCTCGTCGAGGGGCACGGCGACCTGCGCGCCGAGCACGCGCTCCGGCTCGAGACGCCCGCGGGCCCCGTCTGGCGCGTGATCGACTGCCTCGAGTTCACGCCGAGCCTGCGGTGCATCGACCCGCTGTCCGACGCCGCGTTCCTCGCGATGGACCTGACGGTGCTCGGGCATCGCGCCCTCGCCGAGACGTTCCTCGCGGCCTATCTCGCGGAGACCGGCGATCCCGACGCGGACGCGCTCCTGCCCCTCTACCTCGCCTACCGCGCCCACGTCCGGGCGAAGGTGGACGCGCATCGGGCGTCGGAGGCCGAGATCCCGGCGGACGATCGGGCGCTCGCCGCCGAGGGGGCGCGCCGCCACCTGGCGCTCGCGTGGGGGTTCGCAAGGAAGGGGCTGCCGCCGCCGATGCTCGTGCTCGTGGGGGCGTCGGGGGCCGGGAAGAGCGTCGTGGCGCGAGAGCTGGAGACGCTGCTCGGCGCCGACGTGCTCGCAAGCGATCGCATCCGCAAGGAGCTCGCGGGGCTCCGTCCCACCGACCGCGTCACGGGCGACGACCTCGCCCGTCTGTACGCGCAGGACATGTCGGAGCGGACGTACGCGACGCTCCTCGCGCGGGCGCGCGCGAGCCTCGCCGCGGGGCGTCCCGCCGTGCTCGACGCGACCTTCCTCGAGCGCGCGAGCCGCACCCGCGCGCTCGAGCTGGCGCGGGAGCTCGGCTGTCCCGCCGTCCTCGTCGAGGTGACGGTGCCGCCCGAGGTCGCGGTGCGCCGCATCGAGGCGCGCGCCCGCCTCGGGGCCGACCCGAGCGACGCGACGGTCCCCGTGCTGCAGGAGCAGCTGCGCAAGGCGGAGCCGCTCCTCCCGGCGGAGCGGGCCGTGTCGTTGTCCCACGACGGCACCCGGCCGCCGTCCGAGGTGCTCCTGCCGCTCCTCGATCGGCTGGTGGGGCCGGGCGCCGGGTGATCAGCGGACGTCCACGTCCAGGACGAGGTCGGATCGGCCGTCCACGTCGATCTCCGCGTTGGCGTCGCGGGACTGCCCCGCCGCGTCCGTCCACGTGACCTGGATCGTGAAGTGCCCTGCGGCCAGGCCACGGACGCGGAAGGCGTCCGGGCCCCGTCCCTGATTGCGGAAGTACGCCGGTGCCGCGTTCTGCCACGCCGTGATCGAGGCAGAGGGGGCGGGTTTCCCCTCGCTCGAACGCAGCCGCACCGTCACCGTGGACCCACGCTCGAAGGCGATCTCACCGAGCTCCGTCTTGCCCGCGCCCAGCTTGACGTCACGGAGCGTCTTGGGCGCGAAGGGCGGCGCATCGAGGAAGAGGTCGTACGAGCCAGGGACATAGCCGGAGAAGCGGAAATCCGGAGGCTCTCCGCGGAAACCCCGCCGGAGCACGGCCTTCGGTGCCGCTCCAGGGGTGAGGAGCAGGGCGGTGCCCAGCGTCCCGTCCAGGAAGTGGCTCTCGAGCTTCAGCGGCATCCCCGGGGGAGGGACCGCACGAAACGTGGCGCGCGGCCCCTCGGACAGCTTCAGCACCACGTCGTCGCGTGGCCCGTTCACCGTGACGGCACCTTCCTCGCGGTCGGGGACCAGCTCCGGGTGCGTGACCTTGAGCACGATGGGGCGGCCTCCGGGGACCAGGAGCCGGAACGTGCCGTCCTCCCCCTCCACGTGCCGGCCGACCGCCGGCTCCTGCTCGCTGTCGTCGATGCCGGAGACGTCGATGCTCTGGCCCTCCGTCTCCACGCGCGCCCAACCCGCCTCGTAACCCTCCGGTGCGACGACCCGTCCCGACACCTCGTACGCCGTCGAGAGGTCGAGCGAGATGTCGATGGGGTTGCCGCCGGCGCGCACGACGACGGTCTCGCTCACGAGGCCTGTCGCCCAGTCCCGGAGGCGATACTCGCCGGGGGAGAGGTCGGTGTAGCGGAGTCGAGGGCCCCGCGGATCGCCGGCAGAGGGGGAGTAGTCCCCAACCCAGCCCCGCCGGTACTCCGTGTCCTTGCGCTCCAGCTTCACGTCGAACTCGAGGCCCGCCCTCCGTGCCACGTGCGCGACGAGGGTGCCGCTGCGGTGGAGATCGACCGAGACCACCGTGGGGCCGTCCTTGGCCCACGTGAACTCGACGTTGCTGGACTCGATCCCGATCCCCCGTGCCTGGAGGCTTCCGGCGCCGGAGAGGGTCCACGGGCGCGCCCGGATCCGCAGGATGCCCCGGGCGGGATCCTCTTCCGATCGAAGCTCCAGCGCGTCGTGGACGTGACACTCGATGCCCGAGGGGAGGCGTGCCTCGCCGTCCACCCGGACGTGGACCTCGAGATCGTGCTCGTCCCCGACCCGCGCCTCGACCCGTGCGTCCCCGTCCGCGAGCTGGACCCCCTCGCCGACCGACTCGAAGAACCCCCAGGCCGACCAGCGAATCACGCGGAACTCCCGGGGCGGCAGCCCCTGGAAGGTCGCGATCCCCTCCGCGTCCGTCCGCCGTTCCGGCGGCCAGTCCGCCTCGCCAAACAGCCGACATCGGGGCAGGAAGGAGACGCCGGGAACCCCGCGCCCCGCCGGATCCGTCACCTTCACCTCGATGCGGCGCGGTCGGACGAACGAGGTCTCCGGAGGCAGGGCATCGGGCTTCGCGAGATGCACCTCGGCGAGCGAACCGTCCGGAGCGGTGGCGATCGCGTGCACCTCGCCCTCCGAAAGCCCGTCGACGACGAGCCGCGCCCCCTCGACGCGTGCGGTGGGTGGGACGTCGCTTCCGGAGCGGTACGGCCATCGACGCAACGTCACGACCGTGCCCGACGCCGGCGTCGGGCGTTCGCCGGCGATCAGCGGCCACGACACGGTGCGGGTGCGTGCGAGGCGGATCTCGGCCAGCCCGCTCGGGTACCCGGAGTCGGCGGTCCAGTCCCGGACGGGCCCATACCCCGCGGCCCGCGCGGTCAGTTGCACCCGGTCCCCCTCGCAGAGGCCTCGGATCGTCGTCCTGCCGGCGACGTCGGTGGACGGGAGGGTGGGTGACGGGTCGAAGGCGACCTCCTGGAGATTGCCACGTTCGTCCTCGCGCAGCGCCGCGAGCTCGACGGTCGCTCCTGGGATCCCCTTGCCCTCCGCGTCCCTCACGAGCACGTCCAGGGAGCGTTCTGGCTTCAGGTCGATCATCACGGGCTCGGGGGCGGCATCCGAGATGCGCACGGTCGCTCGAGCCCGCCGACCGTTCGGTCCCGTCGCGAGCAGCAGGAGCGTGCAAGGGGGGAGGTCTCCGAGCGTCGCCTCGCCCTGGCGATCGGTGACGCCGTCTCCGATCCGCACGAGGCCGGCGCCGTCACGGATCGTCCAGAGCAGGAGGGCCGCGTCCGGAACGGCTCGGCCCTCGTCCACGACGCGAACGACGATGGAACAGGCCGACGCGAGCTCGAGCGTCCCGACGTCGGCGACGGGAGGGGCCTGGTAGACCGCGCCCAGCGAGGCGCGTCCCGCACCGTAGACGGCCCGCACCGACCCGACCGCGAACGTCGCCGGGCCCGTCAGCGTCGTCTCGATCTCGAACCCGCCGTCCGCATGGCTCGTCGTCGAGGCTTCCGGAGCGTCGAACAGGCGGGCGGTCAGGACTGCACCCGCCACCGGGCGTCGGCGATCGTCTACGACCCGACCCGTGACGCGGACCGACGTCGATGCTGCCCGTGTCTCCGTCGTGCGTGTCGCGCCTGGAGCGTGCCCACCGGGCAGGGAGGCGAGTCGGGTGGGGTCGGCCGCGCCCGAGGCCGCGGGGAGGTCGGTCTCCTTCGCGTTCGGTCCGGGGCCCGGCACGACGGACTCCGGGAGCTCGCCGGTCCCCTGGGTCCGGGTGAGGGACGGGGTGCGCGACGAAAGGATCCAGGCTGCGAGGGCCGCGAGGCCGAGAATGGAGGCCAGCAACCCCTTCGAGCGCGTCATGGGCCCTCTGGCGGGCGGATGGAGTCCGTACGCGACATGCGCCCATGGTACCCGCGCCCCGCCGCCGCAGCCCGCCTCCGAGGGCATCGGCGCGCCCGCCGAGGGCCTGGTGTGTTATTGTGTATGCGATGATCCGAACCCAGATCCTGCTCGACAAGCTGACCTATGAGGCCCTCCGTCGGGCGGCTGCCACCCAGGACAAGGCCATCTCCGCCCTCGTTCGCGAGGTGCTGGCCCGCAGCCTCGGCACGGAGGCGACGCCCCGGCGCCGACGGCGTTACGGATGGACCTTCGTCGGCATGGCGCACGGCTCGGCGAGCGACGTCTCCCGCAAGCACGACGAGTACCTCGCCGAGGGGAAGCGCTGGTGATCCTGCTCGATACGTCCGCGCTGTACGCCCTGACGGACACGGCCGACGAGAGCCATGCCGCGGCGCGAAGGGGACTTGCCGCGGCCGAGCAGGGAGGGCTCCCCTTCGTCGTACACACGTACGTCCTGGCGGAGACCTTCGCCCTGGTCCATCGGCGGCTGAGCCTGCGCGCCGCCGTCAGGATGTCCGACGAGCTGGCCGGGGTCGACGTGGTCGTCGTGGACCGGACCCTCCACGATCGGGGGGTGTCGTGGCTTCGCGCCTCGCCGAGGTCGCGCGCAAGCCTCATCGACGCGGTCTCCTTCGTGATCATGGCCGAGCGCGGCATCGAGCAGGCGTTCGCCTTCGACGCCGACTTCGAGCGGGCGGGCTTCTCCCTGTTCCCGGGCACGTGACACCCGGCGACGTCCCCCCGACCGGGCGCCCGCCGCCTGATCTCCCTACTCCCCGGTGAAGTACTTCGCGGCCAGCGCCTTCAGCGTCGGCGCGCGGTCTCCCGCGGGGACGTGGGAGAGCAGATGGGCGAAGCCGAGCATCTGCAGGCGGATCGTCGCCAGGTTGCCCGCCACCTCGGCATAGGGCGTGAACGCCTGCACGATCTGCTTCCCCGTAACGTCGGCGTAGTCGGTGGCGTCGCGGCTCAGCGCGAGGACGTGGGTCTCGCACAGCGCGATGATCACCGCCATCTGCTTCGCGTAGGCCTCGTTGAGCGGGCCCCACTTCGCGAAGTCGCCCGCGAGGGCGGCGGCCTTCGCCTTCGCGCCCCGGGCGGCCATCTCGGCGCGGGCCGTGTCGTAGGCCTGCTTCGCCGATGTGGCGATCTCGGCGAACGTCTTCCCCGCGGGCTCGGCCGACGCCGGCGTGAACGCGAAGGCGAGCACGAGACCCAGGGCGAGGATGCGGGGGGCGACCATGGCCGTTCTCCGGGGACCTGGCTGCATGCTACCCGCGCCGCGCATCCTCGCGACGGATCGAGGTCCGTCTCCCTGGATGCGCCCCGGGGCGCCCTCCTACGCCTTCGCCATCTCCTCGGGCGGCCTGATCCCGCGGAACGCGCGCCACAGCAGGAGGTCGTACGTGATCTTGAGGGCGGCCGAGGCCACGAGGGGCACCCACAGCTCGGTCCCCGCGAGCAGGCGGCCCGCGACCTCGGCGGCGACCGCCCAGGAGCCCATGCGGACGAGGTTCGTGATCCCGTTCACCCGGGTCCGCTCCTCCGGCTGCACGATCCCGTTCACGTAGGACTGCCGCGTCGGGACGTCCATCTCGACCAGGCCCTCCCGCAGCAGGTAGAGCGCGGCGGCCACCCCGAACGAGGGCGCGAACGGCATCGTGGCGAGGAGGAGGCTCGACGGCGCGTGGGTGAACACCATCGTGTTCACGAGGCCGATGCGCTTCGCGAGCCAGGCGGCGCCGAGGTGCGACAGCGCGTTCAGCACCCGGGAGCCCATGAACAGGAGGCCCACCGTGCCCTCCGAGGCTCCGAAGCGCTCCCGGAAGAACCATGCGAGGAAGGTGGCCGCCACGAACCCGCCGCCCAGCGCGTCCATGGTGAACAGGGCCGAGATGCGCACGACGTGCCGCCGGGTGGCCGGCGAGAGCGGCGCCCGCGCCGCCGCGGGGCCGGGCTCGGCCCGGTCCGAGAGGGCGCGGTAGAGGACCACGCACGCGCCCAAGGCGGCGGCGGCGAGCAGCAGGCCCCCCCGCTGGGCCGGCTCCGCCGCGAGGGAGGTGAAGGTGCGCAGGCGGGCCATCAGGGCGACGGCGCCTGCTCCCAGCGCGCCGCCGAGGTCCTGGGCGAGGTTGAACCACGCGAACGCCTTCGTGCGGGCGCCCGGGTCGGTGGCGCCGGCGAGGATCGCGTGCTCGAGCGTCAGCTGCGCCCCGCGATCGCGGCCCGCGCCGTTGAGCATGCCGAGAAAGGCCGCCCCGACCGCCAGGGTGGGCGACGGAGCAAGCACGACCACCAGGAGACCCGCCGTGGAGAGCGCGGCGAGCGCCATGAGGAGGCGCCGGCGCCCGAGGCTGTCGCCCCGCACGGTGACGAGCAGCGTCGCGGCGGCGATGCCGAACAGCCCGGCCGACACCACGTGCCCGATGCGCGCGGGGTCGAGGCCGCTCGCCGCGAGGTGGAACGCAAGCAGCACGCCGACGAGCCCCACGGCGAACGCCCGCACGAAGGCCGCGGCGTAGAGGAGTCGGCGATCACGCACGGGAGGATCTCGGGGGGCGCGGGGGGCCGCTGGGGCGGATCGTACCGGGGGAGCCTCGGCGGTGACGCGGATGCGAGGCCGCACGGCGGCGGGGCCCCGCGGGCGGCCCGCGAGGCTACGTCGCGCGCACGTCGAAGCCCTTGCGACGCAGGAGGTCCTCGACGGCGGGGATCGCGGCCATCAGGTCCGGAAGGGGTGCGGGCGTGGCGCGGATGGCGGCGAGCGGACGCACCGTGCCGCACGTCGCGAGCGGGTTCACGGGCGTCTCGCCGTAGCGCCGAGCGAGCTCCTCCTGGACCGGGACCGAGAGGAGCCAGTCCACGAAGAGGCCGGCCTCCGTCGCCCGCGGGGTCCCGCGCAGGACCGCGACCGCGTGCGCTTCCACCGCCGTGCCGAGGCCGCCCTCCTCCTGGTCGAGCCAGGCCTCGGCGACGGGGTGACCCTCCCCGCGGAACACGTGCACGTTGGACGCGTTCGCGAGGCCGAGCGCGAGCGGCTCGCGGACCAGGGCCTCCCGGGTGGCGAGGTTGGAGGGAAGGATGCGGAGGCCGTTCGCGACGAGCCGGTCGAGCAGGCCCCCGACGAAGGCGAGGTCGCGCGCGACCGCGAGGCTCGCGAACTGGGAGACCGTGGTCATCTCCACCATCGCCGCGCAGGCGACGCGTCCCCGCCACGCGGGAGCGGCGAGGTCCTCGAGGCCGCGGGGCCAGCCCGCCGGGTCCGGGAGGACGCCGAGGTGGACCATCGCCACGCGCGGCCACGCCGTGAACGCGACCCACGCGAAATCGGGGGCGCGGAGGTCCGGCCCCAGGGCGTCGGCGATCGCAGGGGGCCGTCGCACGAACACGTCGTGGTCCCGGAGCCCTTCGAGCGCGATGCGGCTGTTCGTGATCAGCACGTCGGCGGTGGGGCGGCCGGCCTCGGCCCGCGACCGCGCGCCGACGTCGCGATGGTAGACCTTCTCGTACGCGACGCGGATGCCCGTGGCCGCCTCGAAGTCGGCGAGAACCGGGACCAGGTCGGGACGATTTCGCCCGCTTCGAATGTGTAGCACGCTCACGGGGACGCACTCCGGGACTCGACTCCGGCGCCGCACGCCGCGTGCCGACGGGCAGGGCGCAGCATGCGAGGGCACGGCCTCGGCGCATCGCGGCCGAACGTCTCGATCGCGACACACCGTGACGCGTGGGCGTGCCTGCCGCCGTGTCGTGCGGGAATCGCCCGGGCGCCGGCTTCGCCACCCTCGACGCCGGATCGTGCTCTCCCCACCACACGCGTCGCCCGGCGCCGCGTTTGCTGGGGAGGGACGGGGGGACCTCGCGCGTCGGTGGAGGGTTCCATGAGAGTCCCGATCGGATTCGTCCTCGCGGTGGCAGGGCTGGTGGCGTTTCCTGACGCCCGGGCCGACGGTCCGCCCGCGCCGTCGCCGGCCCCGCTCCCGCCTCCCCCGCCGCCCCCTCCCTCCCCACCCGCGCCGCCCGCCCCGGCGGCCGGCCCGACGCCCCTGCCGGGCACGCGGACCGCAGCGGAGGAGACGGAGCCCTTCGACCTCGGCGAGGTGATCGTCTACGGGAAGCCGTTCCCTGACGCTCAGGCGCCCGCCCGACCGACGTCGCTCGGCGCCGACACCACGCCGCTCGACTTCCCCGCCGCGCGCAGCCGAGTCTCGCCCGAGGACGTGCGCACCTCGGGACAGACGCTGCTCGAGGAGATCGTCCGGCGTCGGCCCGGCATCCACGTCGAGTCCGAGACGGGCACGGACACGAAGCCCAACATCGGCGTCCGCGGCCTCGATCCGCAGCGCAGCGCGGAGGTGAGCCTGCTCGTGGACGGCATCCCCCTCGCGCCCGCGCCCTACGGCAACCCCGGGCAGTCGCTGTTCCCCTTCACGATGGAGCGCGTCTACGCCATCGATCTCTACCGCGGGGGCTACACGGTCCCCTACGGGCCGAACACCGTGGGCGGTGTGATCAACTTCCTCTCTCGACCGATTCCCGAGGAACTGACGGCATACGAGCGCGTCCGCTTCGGCAGCCACGCAGCGCTCTCGACGTACACGGCGGTCGGCGGCACGAAGGGGCCGTTCGGCATGCTGGTGGAAGGCGTCCACACGGAGGGCGACACGTTCCGCCAGCACGGCCGGTTCGACGTGGACAACCTCGGCGTGAAGGTGGCGTTTCGGCCGAACGACCGCCTCTCGATCCTGGGGCAGGTGGACCGGTACGAGGAGGACTCGGACCTCTCGGGAGGCCTGAACCAGGCCGCCTACGACGCGGACCCGAAGCAGAGCACGACGCAGGAGGACACGTTCGTCGGCGACCAGACGCGCTGGAACGTGCGCGTGGGCTACGAGCTCGGCCTGGGACATCGTGTGGACGTGCTGGCGTACGGATACGGGGGCGACCGCACGTTCAACCTCGGCCGCCCGGTCGGCTACGGCGCGGTGCCGGCTCAGATGCGCTCGACGATCCGGCCGACCGACGTGATCGCGGTCCAGCCGGAGTACGTGTTCGACGGGTGCCTGTTCGGCGTGCCGCAGCGGATCCGCGCCGGCGTGCGCTACCTCGAGGAGTGGATCAAGAACACGCGCATCACCTTCCCGTGGCCGGCGGGCGTCGTGACGGTGAACGACGACCAGCGCTTCGCGTACAAGGCGTGGTCCGGCTTCCTCGAGGACACGATCTCCCTGACGCCGCGGCTCACCCTGACGCCGGGCGTGCGGTACGAGCACGTGGACGTGGACGCGCGCAACCTCCTCAACGGCGTGCGGGTCCGCGACGACATGGACGCGGTGCTCCCGGCGATCTCGGCCTCCTACGCGCTCTCGTGCGACTGGGACCTCTACGCGAACGCCCAGACGTCCTTCCGCGTCCCCGACATCGAGCGGATCGTGCTGACCCCGACGGCCCAGGGCAACGGGCAGGACCTGGAGCCCGAGAAGGCGCGGACCTACGAGATCGGCGCCCGGGGCTGGTCGCTGCGCCGAGGGCTCTACACGGACGTGGACCTCTTCTGGATCGACTTCGACGACCGGTTCAAGCCCGACCCCACGAACGAGAACATCTACTTCAACACCGGCAAGCAGCGCCATCGGGGCGTCGAGGCGTACGTGGACGCGAGCCTCGGGGCGTGGGCCCGCCGGCTCGACGGCCTCCACGTCTGGGGCGCCTACCACTACGTGGACACCGAGATCCTCGCCGGCGCGAACCAGGGCAACCACACGCGGAGCGCGCCGCCCCAGAAGGTCAACCTCGGGGTGCGCTACGAGCACGCGTGCGGCCTCTGGGCCGGCGCCGACGGCCTCTGGGTGGACGAGTCCTACGCGGACGAGGCCAACACGCGCGCGGGCTCCGCCGACGGCAACCTCGGCATCCAGCCCTCCTACACGCTCTTCGGCGCGCGCGTGGGCTATCAGCGGCGGTTCCTCTGCGATCGGCTCGAGATCGGCGTGGAGGCCGGCGCGACGAACCTCGGCGACGAGGTCTACTTCTACCGACGCCCCGGGAAGGGCATCATCCCGGGACCGGACCGGTCGTTCTATGGAGCCCTCAACCTCCTCTTCACGTTCTGACGCCCGCGGCGGCGGGGGGCGGGGCGTCGTGCCGTCGGGGCTCCTTCGCCGGGCGCTCTCCGGCCTGGCCCTCGTCGTCGTCGTCACGATCGTGGCGTTCGTCCTCTTGTCGCGCGTCCCCGGCGACCCCGCCCGCACGGTGCTCGTCGCGCGCGGGGTGCCCCTGCCGACCCCCGCCGAGGTGGCCGCGGTCCGCCGCGAGCTCGGCCTCGGCGAGGCGCTGCCGACGCGGTACCTGCGGTGGGCCTCCGCGGCGCTGTCGGGCGACCTCGGCACGTCGTACCGCACGGGCGGCG
>CAZJJQ010000076.1:0-10730 GCA_964546345.1 uncultured Planctomycetales bacterium | reverse complement strand
CGAGCCCCGAAAGCGAGCCCGTACGTCCCGATGGCGATTTCTTCACAATCCCTGATCTTCGGCGCGCTTGACCCCGACGGAGCGGGCCCGGGGCGAGGCGATCCGCCTCGGGAGGTGGGGGGGCGCGGGGGGGGCGGGGCCGCCGCGGAAGGCGCCGCGCGGCCGGGCGTCCAAGGGCGGGGCACCCGTTCCCGGTCCCGGGGGTGGATTCCCCGCGCGGAGATGCCATGATCCTGCCCATGAACCCCGCCCCGCGTCGCCTGGGAACCGCCCTCCTCCTCGTCGTGACGTCCGTCGTCGGCGCCGGGTGCAGCCAGGACGGCCGCCACCTGCGCTCGCCCTATCCGCCCGGCACCGACTGCGCGCGCGGCGTGTGCCGGCACCTTCGCGACCTGGGGCCCGAGCGCGCGGAGCGCGTCCACTCCCAGTTCGGTCGGGTGAGCTGCTCGACGGTCACCCACGACTGGTGGGCCGGGGAACCCTGCTGCCGGTGACCGGGGAGCGCGGGCACGCCGCCTCGGCTCACGACCGCCAGCCCAGCTCCGCGAACAGCCACCAGGTGCCGGCGGCGACGAGGGCGGAGGCGGGGATCGTCAGCACCCACGCCCAGACGACGCGCGTCGCGACGCCCCACTTCACCGCGTTGAGCCCGCGGGTGGTGCCCACGCCGACGATGGCGCCCGTGATCGTGTGCGTCGTCGAGACGGGGATGCCGAGCCAGGTCGCGCCGTAGAGCATCAGTGCGCCGCCGGTCTCGGCGGAGAACCCGTGCACGGGCTGGAGCTTGCAGATCTTCTGGCCCATCGTCTTCACGATGCGCCACCCGCCGAGGAGGGTGCCGAGCCCCATGGCGGCATGGCACGCGTAGACGACCCAGTCGGGCGGGACCTTCGCGCCCTCCGCCTGCCCGAAGGTGGAACGGACGGCGGGGGAGGCCGACAGCAGCACGGCGAAGATGATCCCCATCGTCTTCTGGGCGTCGTTGCCGCCGTGCCCGAGGCTGTAGGCCGCGGCCGAGACCAGCTGCAGGCGTCGGAAGGTGCGGCTGACGCGGGACGGCGGCCAGCGGTGCACGATCCGGTAGGTCGCCCACATCAGGAGGAACCCGAGCAGGCTGCCCATCACCGGGGCGACGAGGATGAAGGCGCCGATCTTGAGCAGCGCGGGGGCCTGGAGCGCGTGGACGCCCGCGGCCGCGACGGCGGCGCCCGCGAAGCCGCCGACCAGCGCGTGCGAGGAGGACGAGGGGATGCCGCCCCACCACGTCACCAGGTTCCAGACGATCGCGCCCACGAGGCCGGCGGTCACGACGGGGAGCGTGATCGCGGACGGCTCGACGACCCCCTTGCCGATGGTCTTGGCGACGGCCAGGGGGAACACCAGGTAGGCCACGAAGTTGAAGAACGCCGCCCACGCGACCGCCAGGTTGGGCGAGAGCACCCGCGTCGAGACCACCGTGGCGATCGAGTTCGCGGCGTCGTGCACGCCGTTCAGGAAGTCGAACGCCAGGGCGATCCCGATGACGATGCCTACGATCCAGAGCTCAGACATTCTTGAGCACGATCCCCTCGATCGCGTTGGCCACGTCCTCGCAGCGGTCCGTGGCGGACTCGAGCTCCTCGATGATGTTCTTCCACTTCATGACGTACAGGGGGTCGTGCCCTCCGTCGAACAGGGAGGCCAGCGCCTGCTGCTCGATGCGATCGCCTTCGTTCTCCTGGGTGTGGACGTCGCGGCACCGTTGGCGCACGAAGTCGGCGTTCTTCATGTTCCGCATCGCCGGGAGCATCTCGACGATGAGGGCCGTGGCGTGGACGAGGCAG
The DNA here is from genome assembly GCA_964546345.1 of uncultured Planctomycetales bacterium. GTDB lineage: Bacteria > Planctomycetota > PLA2 > PLA2 > JAEUHO01 > JAYTCP01. Next base: position 8,907 of record CAZJJQ010000076.1, on the reverse strand, counting down.
CGTGCGAGCAGGCGCGCGTCCTCGATGGGCCGGTCGATCTTGTAGAGGAGGATCCGCGCCACCGCGGTGTCGATCAGGTCGATGATGTCGTCGAGCTTGCTCGCGAGCTCGTGGATGTCCTCGCGGTCGATCGGCGTCAGGAACGTCGTGTTCAGCCGCTCGAACGTCTCGTGGGTGATCTCGTCGCCCGCGTGCTCGATGTCCTTGATCCGCTTCGCCCGCTCCGGCAGGTCGTCGAACTTCTCGAGGAGCTCGAGGAGCTCCTGGGAGCCCTTCGAGGCGTTGGCGGCGGAGCGCTCGAACAGGTCGAAGAACACCTGTTCGCGGGGCTTGATGCGGAACATCGAGGCACGATAAGCCCGGGATCAGACGCTTGTCAAACTCGGGCGCCGTGGGAGGGCTTGGTCCGGGGGCGCGGGGGCGGCACAATGCGCCGCATGGGCATGGTCTCCGCCGAACGGACCCTCGTGGGCCTCCTCGAGGACGGGGAGGGGTGCGCCATCGCGGGCGCCACCGTCGCCCTCGAGCGCGGCCTGCACGATGCGGCGCCTGCCGACCGCGACCGGGACGAGGCGCGGACCGCGCCCGATGGCAGCTTCCGGCTCCGGGTCGCCCCGGGCTCGGGCCCGACCGCGGTGCTCTCCGTCGCGGACCGGGGGCGCCGCCATCGTCTCCCGGTCCCCGTGGACGGCGCGGAGCGTGTCCGGGCCGTCATCGTGCCGCCGGACGGCGTCCCGCTCCGCGTGCTCACGCCGGGGACCTCGCCCGTGCCTCGGCGTTTCGGCTGGCAGGCGCTGCGACGCACGCCTGCGGGGCTCGTGGAAGGCCCGTCCGGCGACGCGACGGCGCCGAGGTTCGCGGTCCGCGGCCTGACGCCCGGCACCTACGCGCTCGTCGTCTGGGCGGGCCCGTTCCTTCCCATGGTCGTCGAGCCCGTCACCCTGGACGGGACCACGTCCCTGCCGTTGCTCACCCTCGAGGTCACCCGTCGCGGGGCTTCCGTGGCGGGGCGGGTGCTCGATCTGCGGGGCGACGTGCGCGCGAATGCCTCGGTCCGCGCGAAGCCCGAGGACGCCTCCCTCCGAGTGCCGGAGCGCCGGGTCACCTGTCGATCCGACGCAGGAGGGCGATGGCGTCTCGAAGGGCTGCCCCCCGGCCGGTACGTGCTCGTCGCGGAGACCGGGCGGGACGCACCGACGGAGACGACCGTGAGACTCCTCGAAAGGGAGGAGCGAGCCCTCGATCTGGTGGTCGGCGCCGGGGCGTCCGCGTAGCGGGCGGGCGCGGCGGTCGGAACGGGGCGGGGGCCGGGCCCCGCCGCGGCCTTGGGCCCACTCTCGGCCCGCCCCGAGCCCGGCAAGGGATCGCCTTCGCTCGGTTTCGGGGGGCCGAGCCCCCAAAGGGCTTGTCACGAAACAACCTGGTCGATTTCGGCCGGCGGCGGGGCTTTCCGACCGGCGCCGCCGTGCGGCGCGCCGGCGCGAGGTTCCGCAGCGCCGGCGAGGGAGGACCGGGCGGCGTCTCTCGTCGTAGGCGTGTGAGGAACACGCCCTCCTCCTCGTTCCTTGCGCGGTGTGCCCCGACGCTCGGCCTCGGATCTGACCACTTTGTTCCGTGACGGCGCCTAAGACCCGCTCGGCGCGCGCGGGTTTCGGGCGGTCGCAGCGCCGAGCCACTGCCGCCCGAAGTCTGCGCGCGGCACGCAGATTTCGGGCGGTGGTGGATCCGGGTGCGCGGGCGAACGCGGGGCGGGGTCAGCGATGCTCGAGCTTGCGCCGCGCGGCGATCTGCTCCGAGAGGGCCGTCACCTGCTGCTTCTCCGCGTCGTTCGGCTTGCGCTCGAGGGCGGCGGCGAGATCGCGCTCCGCCTCGTCGAGGTGGCCCAGCGCCACGTGGATCACGGCGCGCGTGATGCGGGGCGTCGCGAGGAGGGGCGCCAGGCTCACCACCACGTTGAGGTCCGCCAGCGCCGCCTCCTGCTCGAGCGCCTGGTAGCGGGCGAGCCCGCGCGTGTTCCACGCGGAGACGAGGTCGCGGCGGCGCGTGACCGCCTGCGTCGCGTCCTCGATGGCGCCCGGATAGTCGCCCTTCCACCGACGCAGCTCGGCGCGCCCCGCCCACCCCCGCGCGTCGTCGGGGGCGATCCGCACCGCGGCATCGTAGGACGCGTATCCGTCGTCGAAGAGGGTGCGGTTGCCCGTCCGAAGGGCGAGCGAGAGCAGGGCGTTGCCGAGGCCCATGCGCGCCTCGACGTCGAGCGGGCTCATCCCCACCGCGCGCCGGTACCCCTCCACGGCCCCGGCCACCTCCCCCTTGGCGAGGGTCTCGTCCGCGCCGCGTCGCACGGCGGCCTCCGCCGGGCGCTCGCCGTGCGCGCGCTCGAGGCGGTCCATCTGCTCCTTGGCCTCGGTGACGTCCTTGGTGGCCTTCGCGAGCCCGTGCGCGGCCCGCCACGAGAGGTAGGCCTCCACGGGATCGCCGGCCTTCTCCGCGGCCCGTCCGAGCGCCTTGCGCGCGTCCAGGGAGCCGGGGTCGGCCTCGACCGCCTCGCGCAGCGCGAGGACGGCGTCCTCCACCTTGCCCGCGTCGAGGAGGGCCTTGGCCGCACGGAGCTTCTCGAGCGTCGATCCGTGCGACAGCGTGCCCGCCAGCCGATCCGCCTCCGCCTTCGCGCCCTCCACCCGCGGATCGGTCGCGGGCACCGCGGCGAGGAACGCGCGCCACGCGGCGAGGGCTTCCGCGGGCTCGCGGCCTCCGCTCGCCCGTGCGAGGGCGTGGAGCAGGTCCGGGCTCGCGTCGCCGGACGCACGCGCCCGCGCGAGGAGCACGTACGCCTCTTCGGGCTTCTTGTCCGAGAGCAGCATCTCGCCGAGCCTGCGCAGGGGGAGCGGCGCGGACGGCGCGGTGATCGCCGCGCGCCCATAGGCGGCGCGGGCCGCCTCGCGATCCCTGGGCGCCAGCGCGTCGCCGGCCGCGACCTCGCGACCCGCCGCGGTCTCGAGCCATGCCGCCGCGGCCTTCGCTTCCTCGGAGAAGGCCGCCGCGTCGCTTCCCAGCGCCTGGGCGCGGGCGAGCAGGGCCTCCCCGAGGGCCGCGCGACCCGTCGCCGCCAGCAGCGTCGCCGCGGCGAGGACCGCACGTCCGTCCGCCTCCCGGCCTCCGGACGTGATGAGCGTCACGAGGCTGTCCGGATCGAGGAGGGAGAGCCTCGTCGCGCCGGGCACGCCTCCCCGCGTGAAGGTGAGGCGATCTCCCGAGACCTCGCCCGCCGTCACCGCGAACGGCTTGGCGCCCCACTCGCGCAGCTGGAGCGTCGCCGGCTTGCCGGCGCGTGCGCGCAGCTCGCCCGCGGCCGTCTCATAGGCGAAGGCGACCCGGTCCACCGCGTCGGTGGCGGCGCGCAGCCGGTCGCGCCAGACGTCGCCGAGGAGCCCTCGGCCCGCTCCCTCCAGCGTGCGGCGCGCGCGTTCGACGTCCCCCGCGCCCGCCGCGGCCAGGGCCTCGCCCACCACGCGCGCGAGCTCGGGTTCGAGGTCCTTGCGGCGGGCGAGGGCGCCGCTCCCCCGCGCGCGCGCCTCCTCGTACCGGATCCTCGCGCGCTCGCTGAGCTCCTTGTCGCCCAGGGCACGCACGCGGTCGAGGGCCTTCTGCGCCTCCCCCTCGCGCCCCGGCTCCGCCGCCGCGTCGAGCGCGGGGCGCAGGGAGGCGTAGACGGCCTCGGCCTGCCGCTTCACGCGGCCCCGGAGCGCCTCGACCCGGCTCGCGGCCCGCGTGAACGCGAGCGTGCGGGGGAAGCGGTCCAAGGCGCCGAGGGCCGCGCCGAGTTCCTCGGCGGCGAGCAGGCGCTCCACGTCCGAGGAGACGTCCTGGGCCCGGCGCTCCGCGTCGGCCTCGACCTCGCGGACGAACTGCTCTCGGGCGGCCGCGGCACGCTGGCCCGCGTCGGTGCCGCCGTGCCTCGCCTCGATCGCGCGGAAGCGGTCGATGACTCCCTGGGGCGCGTCCTCCCGGTGCGCGCCGAGGTAGGCGAGCGCCTCGTCCAGCGCGAGGAGCCCGGGGTCCTTCACCTCCGGGCTGCCCCGCCCCGGCGACGCGTCGAGGGGGTCGCGCTGCGCCGGGCGAGGCCCCGGGCCCGCGTCCGCCGAGGAGGAAGCCGGGTCGGGCTCGGTCGGGCGCCCGGGCCCGTCGGAACCACGGCGTCCGAGCAGCGCCACCGCGAGGATCCCGACCCCGACGGCGCCTGCGGCGAGGAGCGCCCAACGCGGCGGTCTCCCCGCCCCGACGGCGGCAGGAGCCGCGGGCGCGCGCCGGTTCCTCGACGCGGCGGGGGGCGTACGCGCCAGCTCGGGATACGAGACCCCGAGCCCGGGGTCGGTGTCGCCGAGCACCACGGTGCTCCCGTCGTGCGCGTCACCGGGCGGTGCGCTCCCGCCCGGGCGCGGGACCGTCCCTTCCGGGCGCAGGGCCTCGAACCGCCCGCTCGAGAGGTCGGCCAGGAGCCCCCGGACCGCGGGGTCCTCGAGCCGCTCGGGCCCCACGAGGCGTGCGAGGAAGTTCGCCGCCGTGCGCGCGGTCTCCGCCGGATCGAAGGTCCCCGGACGCGTCGCACGGAGGACCTCCATCGCGACCAGCGACGGTGCGCCGTTCGCACCGATGACCACCAGCGACGGATCCGGGAACGGGGCCGCGAGCCCCAGGGCCTCCATCGACCACAGCGCCTCCGCGAGACGCCGCATGACGGAGATCGCATCTCCCGGCGCCAGGTGTCCCTTCGCGGCGAGCCGTTCGTCGAGGCGCACGCCGTCGGGGATGGCGGAGACGGCGGCGTAGGCGCCGTCCGCCCCGACCGCCTCCTTCACCGGCACCCAGGACGTGCCGAGGAGGCGGCGTCCGTGCTCGGTCGCCTTGACGAACGCGTCCACCTCGCCGGGCGCATCCCCGCGCGCGAGCATGCACGCGTGGACGAGGAAGGTCTCGCCGTCGATCGCCCGCCGCGCGAGGTAGACCGGGTACTCGGGGACCCCGCCCGCGAGCCGGACGATCTCGAGGCCCGCGATCCGCGAGGGGATCTCCTCGCCGCGACTCGTCTCCTCCACCACGTTCCACGGGAGGTCCCCGGCGGCTGCGAGCAGATCCATCACCGGCACGTCGATGCCGAAGGCGCGGTACTCCTCCCGCCGGGCGCGCGCGGTACGCACCTTCTCCTCCGTCACCAGTCCCGAGGTGACGGCGGAGTCCACGAGCTGATCACGCGACGAGGTCACTCAGCAGCCTCCGAAGATGCGGGGCCCGCATCCCCTCACGCACGGAGCGCGGGGGGGGACGGAGTCGAAGATGCCGACGGGCCAGCGAAGGACGGGCCCACCGGGTCCGACCGTCGGGCCTGGCGCCTAGAACCTCCGCGAAGGCCGCCGAGTCGCAACATGAAACCGGCGGGCCGGCCTCTTGGGCTCGGCCCGCCGGGGGCGCGAATCGGACCTGGAGCCCCCCGGGGACGGGGGAGCTGGGGAACTACTTCAGTAGCGCCTTCAGCTGCTCGAGCGCCTTCAGGAGCTCCGCGAAGGCGTCGTCCAGCTCGGGGGACCCGCAGTCGTCGGGCTTCCAGAAGCCCTCGCCGCAGTCCGGGAGCGGCGGGAGGTCGGGCAGGTCAGGGAGCGGCGGCGGGGGCGGCGGCTCCTTGCCGTCCTCGGGGAGCGGCGGCAGGTCGGGCATGTCAGGCCCGGGCGGCAGCGGCGGCAGCGGCGGCGGCTCCTTCGGGTCCCCCGTGGGATCGCCGCTCGGGGGCGGCGGCGGGGGCGGGGGAAGAGGCGGAAGACCCGGGATCGGCGGTGCGCCGGGAGGAGGGGGGAGCGGGGGGAGACCCGCGCCACCGCCGCCACCGTTGGGCGGCATGCCGGGGAGAGGCGGAAGACCCGGGATCGGGGGCAGGCCCGGGATGCCGCCGAGGCCCGGTAGGGCGCCGGCGCCACCGTTCCCCCCCTGGGGCGGCGTCAGGATGATGATGAGGAAGCCCGGCATGCCGAAGCCGGGGGGAAGGCCGAGCCCGGGCAGTCCGAGCGCGCCCGCGCCCCCGCCCGCACCCAGGTTGCCGCCCGCACCGGCGCCACCGCCGGCCGGCTGGCCCGCCGCAGGCTTCCCCCCCAGCCACGGGGGCAGCGGGAATCCACCCGGGGCGCCGCCACCACCGCCACCACCGGCAGGAGCCGTGCCCGTGCCGGTACCCCCGGCGAACGCGGTCCCGGCCGCCAGGGTCGCGAGCAGCGTGCTCACGATCGCCCTCTTCGCGAAGCCACCCTTGCCGTTGCGCATCCGTGAACTCCTTGGCCCGTTGGGGAAGGGCAGGAACGAAGGAACACAGCCCAGGACGCCGCCCGCCGCCCAGTCCCAACTCCGTCCGCGGTCGGACGTGGACTGCTGCGGGGGAAGCCGCTCGTCGGCCGGGCGTCCGCCACGGAGCGCTCGGCGAGGACGAACTCCCGCGCCTACCCTAGCCTAGGAGCAAGCCCGGTGCCGTTCGTAGCGCCGAACTCCACGGAGAGCGGCCGGAATCCCTATGCGTGGTCGCAACATGCCTTAGATAAACATGTTACGTCGTTCTAGGAGCCGGAGCCAAGGGTCGAAGTGCCGGGGTGATCCGCCCGATCCGGGCCTGGCGGGGGAGCGGGACCCACGACTTCGCCGTTCCTCCTTACGACCCGTCAACCGCGATTTACACGTGCCTCGCCGGGGGACCTCCAGCCTCCGACCTGGGCCTGATCCGGAGCAGACGCCGGGCCCCGGGGGGCGGGAGGGACCGCCCGCTGGACGGGTGGGGGCCTCCGAGGCAGCCGCGCGCGGGGACCCGGCAGGCCGGACGCGTCGCGCCCGTCCTTCAGGTCACCCGCCCGGGGTCGTGCCTGCCGGCGGGCGCACGGCCAGCACCCCGGCCCGAACCCACCCGGCGACCTCTTCGAAAAAGCGCCCTGCCGCGGCTGGATCCTCGGGGAGGACGCCCGCCGCAGCGATCCATCCCTCGGCGAGGCTCTCCAGGGGAGACCAGTCGCGCAGGCGGTCCGAGAGGAGCAGCCCGTGCACCGCCGGATCGAGCACCTGGGCCACGGTCTGGAGGTCGCCGGGGTCGCGACTGAGGAGGACCCCCACGGGAGATGGGAGTCGAGGCGGAGGCGGGCCCCAGGCACCATGCTCGAATCGATCCGCGCGCCAGGCGACCACGTCGTGCACCACCTCCACGGATCGGGTCGCGCTCGCGCGCCGGACCTCGAGGGCGAGGACCTCCTCCACCGTGGCCAGCGTCGCGCGCTCTCCGAACTCGTGCGGGGTCAGCCCGCCCTCGTCGTCCGGCGCGTAGAACACCTCGGTCTGCCCCCGTTCCAGACGGGCCAGGTCGAGGAGCGGGGGGCAGCGCTCCACCCACGCGGCCCCCCGCCCTTCGAGGTGCTCCACCAGGCGGGCCCCGAGCTCCCGCAGGCTGGAGGAGGTGCGCGGCGAGCCGAGGAGGGTCGCGCGCGCGAGCTCCTCCCGGGGGACGCCGGCGAGCGCTCCCGCGACCTCGAGCGTGCACGGAGCGACGAAGCCGACCATGAGGGCCTGATTCTCGCGCAGCAGCCCCGCGTACAGCGCCAGCCGATCCTCCGGCAGCCCGGCGAGGGCGGCGCGCTCGGCGGGAGACAGCCCCGGGGCCCGCGCGTCGAGCAACGCCTCCCGGCTCGGAGCCTCCGGGGACTCGAGGAACAGCGCGCGCAGCCCGAGCAGCAGGTCCGCGTACGCCACCGTCAGGCTCCCGTGGGGGCGAACGCCGCGTCGAGGATCGCCTTCGTCTTCGCGTGCTCCTCGAGCAGGCGCTCCAGCGGCGGGAGGTTGTTGTCCCACTCGACGAGGGCGCTGGTGGGGCCGATGCGTCGGATCGCGTGCCGAGCCAGGTCGAAGACCTCGTCCCGGATCGGGGCGCCGTGCGTGTCGAGGAGCAGCTTCCCGCGGAGCTCGGGGCCCGCGAGGTGAAGCTGCACGACCCGGTGCAGGGGCATCCTCGAGAGCATCTCCCCCGCGTCGAAGCCGAAGTTGACCCCGTTGACGTACACGTTGTTCAGGTCGAGCAGCAGCCCACAGTCGGCCTCCTCCGTGACCGCGCACGCGAAGGCGGCCTCGTCCATCGAGCCCGCGGGGGAGGGGTCGAGATAGGAGGACACGTTCTCGACGAGGAAGGGGCGCTCCAACGTCTCGGACGCCTGGCGCACCCGACGCGCGACGTGGCGCACCGCCTCGTCCGTCCGGGGGATCGGCAGGAGCTCGTTGAGCGCGACGCCCGCCACGCCCGTGAAGCAGAGGTGATCGCTGACCCACGGGCTGTCCACGTCGTCGGCGAGCTGCTTGAGCCGGCGCAGGTACTCCCGGTCGAGCGGGGCCGTGCCGCCGAGGTCCAGCGACACCCCGTGGCAGACGATGGGCCACCGCTCCGCCGCGGCGCGGAGGTGCTTCCGCACCAGCCCGCCCCGGTTCATGTAGTTCTCGGAGACCACCTCGAACCACGCCACCGCGGGGGTCTCCGCGAGGATGCGCTCGACGTGATCGAAGCGCAGCCCGACGCCGGCCCCGAGGGCGGGCAGGCCGTGACGGGAAGCGAACTCGCCCATGGGGAACTCCCGCTCCGGCGCGGAGCACGCCGTACCCTACCGCGGCGCGAGAACGCGGTCGCCCGCGGGACGGGACGCCGGTGCGTCGGTGCGGGGGGCCGCGGCGCCGCGCGCCCGAGGGTCGCGCAGCGCGCACCTCCCCGTCTCGCTGCGGACGAGCCACCCGGCCTCCGGCGCAGGCCCCGCGGTGGCGGAGCACCTGCACGGCGACGGGGCCCGGGTCGCGGGCCCCGGCGTTCGGCCTGCGCGTGCGGGAGGGCGGCGGGCGCCCGTGGCG
>CAZJJQ010000075.1:0-10745 GCA_964546345.1 uncultured Planctomycetales bacterium | reverse complement strand
GACTTGTCGAAGGCCACGGGGATCTGGATCTTGCTGTCCTTGCGGACGATGAAGAAGCCGAACTCCCCCGACTTGTCGTAGCAGTACAGGAGCCCGCCGTCGGCGTACACGCCCCCGGCCGGGTTGTGGGTGACGTTGAACGGGGACGCCCCACGCGCCTCCGGCAGCTCGATGGCCGGGTTCGAGGCGTGCTCGAACCCTTCGGGGAAGCTCGGGGGCGAGTTCTGGTAGCCGTAGTCCTTGTAGTTGTCGGCGCCGAAGTTCTGCCCGTTCATCAGGCGCTCGGGGTCGGCGTGCTGCATCGTGCGGGCGCCCTGCGCGTTCGCGTTGTAGGCGTCGTAGGCCCACCAGGTCGGGTTCACGCTCACGCGCAGGAAGTCGATCCCGTTGAGCGACCCGTTGAGCGTCCCGCCGAGCGGGTGCGTGTGCGTCAGCGCCATGTCGAGCGAGTCGGAGAGCGCCCGCACCACGGGCAGGCCCGTCTTGGGCTCGAGGATCTCCACCCGCTGGCTGTTGAAGTTCATCGAGACGTCGAAGATCGTGCTCGAGCTCGTGTCCGACGTCTCCGTGATCACCACCCAGTCAGGGCCGATGTCGAACCGGCAGAACCCCGACGCCGCGTGCGAGACCGAGAGCGGCAGCGGCAGCTGCGAGTCCTTCGCGACCGCATTGAGCACCTGGAACCCGCTCCGTGCGGCCGGCGTGCCCGAGAAGAGGCCCGTCGCGCTGAAGGACATGCCCGCGGGGACGCCGCCGGGGAAGTTCGAGGCCGACCAGTCGTAGAGCCCCACGCCCTCGGAGGGGTTGTTCGCGACCTGGCTCGTGTGCGGGGCGTCGTACTTGCCGTCCTGCGCCACGCCGCCCGTCGCCTTGAACTGCACCGGGTTGAAGGCCACCCCGAACTCAGGGCTGCGGATCAGGAAGTTGTTCGCGCCGGGAGCCGTCGCGGCCGCGAGCGTCGCCGAGAACGTGCTGCCCGTGGCGAGCACGTTCAGGGGGTCGAGCGCCACCACCGGCGGCGCGGAGTCGGTCATCGCGAACGTGAAGGCCTTCCAGGCGTTCTGCGAGGGCACGGCCGGCAGCACCGTGCTGTTGGCGCGGTAGATCCAGTTGCTGAAGGTGCCGGACCGGTGCGCCACGCCGCTCAGCTGGCCGTCGGTCTGGCGCAGCGTGATGCCTTCGGGGAACTTGCCCGAGTACGGGCCGACCACCGTGTCGAGGGCGTAGGCCGACAGCGCCGAGCCCTTCGCCACGCCACCCACCGAGCCCGGCTCGCCGAGCAGCATGTTGGTGCTGTTCACCGCGTCCACCACGGTGTGGTTGAACGGCGGGATGCCGTCGGCCAGCGCGATGGAGTCGGCGTAGTTCGTGCCGCACTTCCCGTTCTGCAGGTTCGTCGTCACGATGACGATCGGCGGGACCAGGACCGTGATCGTGAACTCCTTGACGACCGTCTGGAAGTTCGCGTCCGTCGCCCTCACGCTCACCTTGTAGATGAACGGCGCCGAGGGCTTGACGCCCGTGGGCGCGCCCAGGATCGTGCACGAGTCGGTCGGGATGGACAGGCCCGCCGGCAGCGGCTCGTCATTGGGGTTGTTGGGGTCGTCCACCACCTCGCACGTGTAGGGTGCCGTGCCGCCCGCCACCACAAGCTGCGCGGCGTCGAAGCCGTTGAAGAGCCAGTCGGGCAGGTTGGCGTCCGTCACGAAGACCAGCGCGCCGATCCCGATGATCCATTGGAAGTGCTGGGTCGTCGTCGCGAAGGGCTGGGTCCCCGTGTCGGTCAGCTTGATCGTGAAGTCGAACGTCCCGTTCTCGAGCGGCCGGCCCGTCAGGCCCACGGTGTTGTTGTCGAGGGCCACCCCCGCCGGCAACGCCCCGTCGATCACCTCGAGGAGGTAGGGTCCGCCGCCGCCCCCGGTGAACTCCAGGGCGAAGTTGAGCAACTCGCCCGAGTTGATCGCCGGCAGAGCGGTCGTCTGGATGACGATCGGGTTGGCCCCGACCCGATATCCCTCCCCATGCCCGCCGCAGGCCGTGAGGCCGGCGAGGGAGAGGAGCGACAGGAATAGGCCGGCGGCGCGCGCGTTGAACATGAGGGCTCCCGAAGCCGAACGCCCGAGCCGGGCGTTCGATCAGGACCATTGTCCCCCCGGCTGCCGACAGCGCAAGACAATGCGAACGGCATCCGCCCCTCGACGATTCCGCGGACGCGGAGTGTTTGCCTCCCTGTCCCGGGGCGGCCCGCCCCCCCCGCGGCGTGGAGGCGGAGAGATCTCCCGGAACAGGGGGTGCGCGCCGGCTGCATCCTGCACCCCACGATCAACATAAGTACTTGTAGAACAAGGATCTATGTCGATCGTACGTCGGAACCCATGCTACCGACCCGCCCGGGTGAACCCGACGCGGGGGCGTGGGACGGTCCGGCAGGAGCGCGGACGCACCCCTGGCACCGAACTCCATCCGCACTCGGAATACGCAACCCACCGGGGCGCCGTGCACCCGGGGAGGTGCCGGGCAGGAGTCGCCCCTGCCCCCCGGGGCGGCGAGCGTCAGCCCGGGCCGGCTCCAGGCGGGACCCTCGAGCCGCCCCCCTTGCTCAGGAACAGATCCCCCACGGCGGCCGCGAGCCCCAGGGCGTGCGGCAGGTAGTAGACGCTCAGGTCCTGGGCAAGCCGGCGCACGAAGGCCGGGAAGGGCTCCCCCACGCGGTTGAGGGGGTCGGAGGCCACCCGCCAGGCCGTGTGGAGGATGGGGTAGGCCAGGGCGAGGGTGAACACGATCCAGAGAGCCACGGGCCGCCGGCCCGGTCGGCGCGCCGCCAGCGCCGCCAGGACGACTACGGCGAGCGTGAGCACCACGAGCAGCGGGCCGTAGGTCTCGACGAGGTAGTCACCCCGGGCCCCGAACGTGGGCAGGCGCTGCAGGGTGATGACCAGTCCGGTGATCATGCTGCGCGGCTCGACCAGCCGATCCGAAGCCCCCCCGCCCGGCACCGGCAGCGGGTACAGCAGGATCAGCAGCAGGAAGAGCCCCGAGGCCCAGACCAGGGTCTTGGGGGCCCGGTCGCCTCGCCCCCCTCGGGCGGCGGTTGCGCCCGCCACGGCGAGCGCCATCAGCACGGGGGGGACGAAGGGGCGGACGCCGTAGAGGTAGGCCGTCGGGTCGGGGCCGGCCAGGGCCGCCATCCCGACGAGGAGGCCGCCGAGCGCCACGAGGCCCCGCGCCCTGCCGGCGGGGGTCAGGGCGGCGATCGCGAGGGCGAGGATGCTGGCCCCCCCGAGCACGAACCCCGCCATGGGCTGGTTCCAGAACGGGTCATGCGGCAGGTCGAGCGGCCAGGCCCGGTACACCGTCCCGCTGTCGGGGTTGAACGCGGCGTACAGCGCGACCAGCAGGAGCAGCAGAGTCAGGACGTACGGCGTCGCGGTCAGAGGTCGCACCGGGGGGGAGAGGGGCGCGGGGGGCGCCGCCGCGCCCCGGGTCGAGGCCTCGGAGAGGAGCAGGCTCGAGGTCGAGGACAGGAGGACCCATGCCGCGAGGCCGGCCCCGGTGAGAGCGTCCCCCACGATCGCGCAGACGAGCGACGGCCCCCGGATCCGGAGGAACTCGCGCTGGAAGTACAGCTCGGCCCCCGCGGGGATGAACCACCGGAGCAGGATGAGGGCGACCGCGACCATCCCCAGGACGCGGGAGAGCTTCGTAGCCCGGGACGGAAGGACCGCCAGCCACAACACGGGCAACGCCGCAACCATGCACCAGAAGGGGGCGATCCGGCCGAGCACGTCCTTGTACACCCCCTCGCGGACCTGGGGCGACGCCTCCGTGCTGCCCACGAGGGTGTCCCACGCCCGGCCCGCGCGGAGGTAGTAGTGCTGGGCCATGGAGAGCCCGGTGGTGCCCGGGAACCAGGCGAGGTAGATGGTGGCGGCGACCAGGGTGCCGAGCACCGCCAGGGTCGCGGCCGAGCGCCGGCCTCCCGTGGAGCCCCGGGCGCACAGGACGGCGGCGGCCCCCAGGCTGACGATCGTGAGCGACCAGGAGAGGTCCAGGTGCTCCTCGTTGCGGATGAACGGCATGCCCCCGCCCTCGGCGTGGAGGCGGATGACCGTCAGGATGCCGAGGAGGAACGAGCCGAGCAGCAGCGCCCGCCCCCGCCCGAGGTAGGCCCGCAGGAGCGCCAGCACGGCGGCGCCCACCCAGAGGGCGATGTCGATCCGCTGGTCGAGGAGGTTGGAGGAGAGCCACTGCTGCCAGGGCCACTCCGTCGAACGATCGCCGTAGTACGGGTTGGCGTGGAGGAAGAGCCCGAGCAGGGCGCCGAGCCCCCCGAGCGCGAGGCTCGGCCGTCGCGCCAGGAGCACCAGCCCCACCACCAGCAGCAGGATCGCGATGCCCATCCGGGCCGCGACGACGTTCTCCCCGCCGCCGAGCCACGGGGTGACCCCGCCGATGAGGAAGCCGAGGCCGAGCAGCACGAGCCCGAACAGGAGCCGCCGCGGGCCGACGGGCGCGTCGCGATCGGCTCCCGACGGAGGCGCGAGGGGCGGCAGCGGCGCACGCAGGCTCGGATCGGTCTCGGACGCGGTCATCGGTCGGGCTCCGAGGCATCGGGACCGTCGGTGGACGGCCGAGCCGCCCATTCAACCTCCACCGGAGCGACGCGGCACGATCGGCCCCGCCCCCCCGCCCGGACGGCCCCGCGGCGCTCCGCGAAGGCGCGCCCGAGGGCCCGGCCTCACCGGGCGGCGAACAGGGCGGCGGCAGCGTGCTGCGCCGCCTCGTGGAGCGGTCCCCAGAAGACGCCGAGCCCGATCATCGCGACGATCCCGAAGGCGACGGCGAGCCGGTGGCCCAGGGCGAGCCGGAGCGGCGGGACCTCCGGCCCCTCGGGGGCGGGGTCCTTGGCGTACATCTCCCGGATCAGCAGCAGATAGAAGTAGAGCGACAGGACGACGCTCAGCGCGCCGACGGAAGCGAGGGCGACCAGCCCCGGATGGGCCTTGGCCGCGTCCACCAACGCGAAGAACACGAGGAACTTGCCGATCAGGCCCGCCAGCGGCGGCACCCCCGCCAGGGAGAGCAGGGCCAGGAGCATGGCGAAGGCGAGGAGCGGCGACCGCCGGGAGAGGCCGGCGTAGCCGATCGACGCCTGGTGACCGCGCGCCTGCGCGGACACGGCGGCGACCACGGTGAACGCGGTGATCGTCGTGACGTAGTAGGCGAACAGGTAGAAGAGGACGGAGCCCGCCCCCTCCTGGCGCAGGGCGGGCGTGCCCGAGGCGACGACCGCCGTGACGCCCATCATGAGGTAGCCCGCGTGCCCGATGGAGGAGTAGGCGAGCAGGCGCTTCACGTCCTTCTGGGCCATGGCGCCCAGGTTGCCGTAGAGCAGCGTGGCCGCGGCCACGACGGAGAAGAACGGGATCCACGCGTCCGCGCCCGACGCCCCCGCGGGAGCCACGAGCACCTGGATCACGCGCAGGAGCAGCACGAAGCCCGCGCTCTTGCTCACGCTCGAGAGGAAGGCCGTGACCGGCGTGGGCGCGCCCTGGTAGACGTCGGGCGCCCAGACCTGGAACGGGACCGCCGAGCACTTGAAGAAGAGGCCGACCAGCAGGAGGACGGCGCCGAGCGACAGGAGGGGACCGAACCCCTTCCCCGCGACGTGCGCCGAGAGGGGCCCGAAGTCCACCGAGCCCGTGGCGCCGTAGATCAGGGCGATGCCGAACAGGAGGATCGCCGAGGAGACGGCGCCGATCACGAGGTACTTGAGGCCCGCCTCGGTCGAGCGGGGGTCGTTGCGCTTGAAGGCCGCCAGGACGTACGAGCCGATCGTCACGAGCTCGAGGGAGACGAACGTGGACATGAGGTCCGAGACGCCCGACACGAGCATGACGCCGACGAGGGCGAAGAGCAGGATGCCGTAGAACTCGCCGTGGCCCCGGTCCATGCGGGCCGTGTACGGCGCGGCGAGCAGGGTGAGGAGCACCCCGGCCCCGAGCACCATCCCCCGGACGAAGCGGCTGAACCCGTCCACCACGAAGTGCCCCAGGACGGCCGATCCGGTGCGGCCGTCGAGGAGGAGCGTCAGGAGCGCCACGCCGAGGCCGAGCCCGGCGACGAGCGGCACCACCTTGGAGCGCCGCGCCTGCGGGAGGAGGAGGTCCGCGGTCACGAGGAGGAGGACCGTCGCGACGACGAGGAGCTCGGGCAGGAGGAGGTGGAGGTGGAGGTCCATGGTCACTTCACCTCGCTGCGCGCCTGGGCGGCCTCGAGGGACTTCACGATGGGAGACACGCCCTGCTCGATCAGCGAGAGGAGGGGCTTCGGCCAGAACCCGAAGAGCAGCAGGACGCTCGCGAGGACCAGGTAGGGCAGCCGCTGGAAGGGCGTCCGCGCGTCCTTCAGGCCCTCCCACCGCGCCGGCATCCGGCCGAACCAGGCCGTCTTCATCGTGCGCAGCAGGTAGACGCCGGTGATGACGATGCCCCAGGTGGCCAGGATCGCGGCGACGTACATCTTCTGCCGCCACGCCCCGATGATGACGAGGAGCTCGCTCACGAAGTTCGCGAAGCCGGGGAGGCCCGCGGAGGCCATGGTCATGATCAGGAAGAGCGTGCCCACGAAGGGCATGCGCTTCATGAGGCCGCCGAGGTCGTCGAGCATGCGGGTGTGGGTCTGCTCGTAGAAGAACCCGATCAGCGAGAACGCCAGGGCCGTCATGACGCCGTGGGCGAACATGAGGAAGACCGCGCCCTGCATGCCCACCAGGTTCGTCGTCGCGATGCCGAGCAGCACGTAGCCCATGTGGCTGGACGACGAGTAGCCCACGACGAACTTCATGTCCTTCTGCGCGGTCGCCACGAGGCCGCCGTAGATGATGTTGAAGCAGCAGAGGACCCCGACCCACGGCAGGTAGGCCGAGGCCGCGTCCGGCATCATCGTCACGGCGACGCGCAGGATGCCGTAGGCCCCGATCTTCATGAGCACGCCGGCGTGCAGCATGGAGACGGCGGCCGGGGCCGCCGCGTGGCCGCCGGGGCTCCAGGAGTGGAGCGGCCACATCGGGACCAGCGCCGCGAAGCCGAGGAAGACCGGCGGGAACCAGATCATCTGGAAGGCGAGGTCGAAGCCCTTGCCCTCCCGGGCGAAGCGCTCGAGGGCCACCATGTCGAAGGTGCGCGGCTCGACTCGCATGTACATCGCGAGCAGCCCGAGCAGGGCGAAGACGGCGCCGGCCGTCAGCATCAGGACGAGCTTCATCGACGCGTAGTCGCGGCTCATCGTCTTGGTCGTGCTGCCCCAGCAGCCGATGAGCAGGAACATCGGCACGACGGCCAGCTCGTAGAAGAAGTAGTAGAAGAACAGGTCGAGCGCCATGAAGACGCCGAAGACGCCCGTCACCAGCGCGAGGAGGTTGAGGAAGAACTCCTTCGCCCGGTCCTGCACGCTGAACGAGACGCAGACGCCCGTGAAGATCGTGAGCGCGGTGAGCAGCACCATCGCCACGCCCATCCCGTCCACGCCCAGCTTGAACTGGAGCCCGATGGACGGCACCCACGGCACGGAGAGCACGTGCTTGTAGGCGTGGCCCGCGACCGTGTCCTCGGCCCGCGAGGGCGCGTCGTGGAAGCCGATCGCGAGGACGACCGCGAGCACGAGGACCGACAGCGTGGCGAGGAAGGCGATCGCCTTGACGACCTTCGGCCGGCTCGCCGGCGTCGCGAAGATCGCGAGGACGGCCGCGGCGGGGAGCAGGAGGATGGCGAGGAGGATGTTCACGGGGGCCGCCTACCGGAGGAGGGCCGCGGCCGCCACGGCGACGGTGCCGAGGAGCAGCCAGGAGACGTAGGACGTGATGCGCCCGCCCTGGACGCGGCGCAGGCGGTCGCCGGCGAGCCGGGCCCCCTGCGACATGCCGTTCACGACGCCGCCGATCAGGACGCGGCGCTCGAAGAGCCAGGTGGCCTTCGCGATGCCCTGCTGGACGGTCTTGACGAGGAAGCCGTAGAAGGCGTCCACGTAGAAGAGGTTGCGCCAGATCCGGTGGAGGCCGCCCAGCCGCTCGGGGAGCGGATCGACCGCCCGGGCCGCGGGGGAGGCGTACGTGCGCCACGCGAGGAAGAGGCCCGCGAGGGCCACCAGCGTGGACACGAGCGCCACGCTGAGGTGGAACTCGCCCTCCTCCAGGCTCCAGGCGTGCAGGAAGTGCTCGAACCGGTTGCTGCCGTGGCCGCCGAGGTTGTCGGGGATGCCGAGGAAGCCGATCGCCACCGCGAACACGGCCAGGAACCACAGCGGGAGCGTCATCACCGCCGGGCTCTCGTGGGGGTCGTGCGAGCCGTGGTGGCCGGCGTCGTGGGCCCCGTGCGCGGCGGCGGGTGCGTGGGCGGCGTGGGGGTCCGTCCCCCCGTGCCCCCCTCCTCCGCCACCGTGACCGTGCCCGTGGGCGTCCGCGGCCGCGGCGGGTCCGCGGTACGTCCCGAGGAACGTCACGATGAAGCAACGGCCCATGTAGAAGGCGGTCATGCCGGCCACCAGCGTCCCGACGCCCCAGAGGAACGTATGGCCCGGGAGGCCGTGGGCGTGGAGCACGCTCGAGAGGATCTCGTCCTTCGACCAGAACCCGGCGAAGGGGAAGATGCCGCAGAGGGCCAGGGTGCCCAGCAGGAACGTGCGGTACGTGGACGGCATGTAGCGCCGCAGGCCGCCCATCTCGAAGATGTTCTGCGTGTGGCAGGCGTGGATCACGCTGCCCGCCCCGAGGAAGAGCAGGGCCTTGAAGAACGCGTGCGTGGTCAGGTGGAACATGGCCCCCGTGTAGGAGCCGGCCCCGAGCGCGAGGGTCATGTAGCCGAGCTGCGACAGCGTCGAGTACGCGAGGATCTTCTTGATGTCCGTCTGGACGATGGCGATGCAGGCCGCCATGAGCGCGGTGGTGGCCCCGAGCCAGGCGACGAGCGTCGGCGCCCAGGTGGTGCCCTCGAAGAGGAAGAAGCACCGGATGATCATGTAGACGCCGGCCGCGACCATCGTCGCGGCGTGCATCAGGGCCGACACGGGCGTCGGGCCCTCCATGGCGTCTGGCAGCCAGACGTGGAGCGGGAACTGCGCGCTCTTGCCCATGGCGCCGCAGAACACGAGGGCGGCCCCGAGGGCGAAGGTGCCGCCGAGCAGCGCCGCGTCGTAGCCGTCGCCGGTCTTGAGCCGCGAGGCGAGCTCGGCGAAGTCGAACGTGCCCGACGCGGCCCAGACGACGAGGATGCCGAGGAGGAACCCGAAGTCCCCCACGCGGTTCGTCATGAAGGCCTTCTTGGCGGCCTCGCCCGCGGAGTCCTTCTCCCAGTAGTAGCCGATCAGCAGGTAGGAGGAGACGCCCACCAGCTCCCAGAACACGAAGGTCTGGATGAAGTTCGGCGAGACGACGATGCCGAGCATGGAGAAGACGAACAGCGAGAGCTTGCCGAAGAAGCGGCCCTTCGAGGGGTCGCCGGCCATGTAGCCGAGGCTGTAGACGTGGATCGCGAGGCCCACGGCCGTCACGATGAGCATCATCGTCGTGGCGAGCGCGTCGATCCGGGTGCCCATGCCGATCACGAGGTCGCCCGAGCCCGAGATCGGGATCCGGATCCACTCGACGATCCGCTCGGCCGCCCCGCTCTCGTGCCCGTGGCCGAGCGAGGGCAGGAAGTAGCCGAAGAGCGTGATCCCGAGGCCCGTGCCGATGGCGAGGATCGAGATCGTCGCGGCGAGGTTGGGCCGCTTCCGGATGCCCGGCACGCACGCGACGATGGCCGCGGCGACGAGGGGGGCGAAGAGGACGATCCAGGCGCCCCACCCGTCGGCGTGGGCGCCCGTCGCGGAGGCGAGGAGGGGAAGGCCGAGCATCAGTGCGCCTCCGCAGTCGGGCCGGGGACCGCGACGGCGTGCGCGCCCGCGCCGTGGGCGTGCGCGGCGTCGCCGGTCGCGTGGGACTCGTGTCCGTGCCCGTCGCCGTGGGCGCCGTGCCCGTGGTCGTGGGCGGGGACGTCGGGGCCCTCGGGGGTGATGGGGCCGGGCCCCCCGAGGTCGGTCTCGCGCAGGTCGGAGGACGCGTCGGCGTCCACGCCGCGACGCAGCCGGTAGACCGCGATCACGATCGCGAGACCGACGGCGACCTCGGCGGCGGCGATGGCCATGGCGAAGAAGACGAACACCTGCCCCGTCACGTCGCCGTGGACCTTGCTGAAGGCGACGAACGCGAGGTTCGCCGCGTTGAGCAGGATCTCCACGGAGAGCAGCATCACGAGGATGTTGCGGCGGCAGGCGACGCCGACGAGCCCCACGGCGAACAGGATCGCCGAGAGCACGAGGACGGCCTGGGGGGCGACGGCCGCGAGGGGGCCGACGCCGCAGAAGGGCGAGCCGAGGGCGGTCACGACAGCCTCCGCTTCGTGAGCACGACGGCGCCGAAGATGGCGCCCGTCAGCAGGAGGCTCGCCACCTCGAACGGCAGCAGCCAGCGCTCGAACAGCGCGCGTCCGATCGCGCGCGGCGAGCCGTCGGGGCCCGCGGCCGGGGAGGCCTCGAGCCCTCCCTTGCGCCACGACAGCTCGACCACGGTGCCCGCGGCCGCGCCGGGCACGGCGACCGTCGCCGTCCTGAGGGTCCCGTCGCCCGCCCACGCCGGGGCCGCGAGGACCTTCCCGGCGATGGACACCCCCGGCGGCCCGTCGGGCGGGACGCGCACCTCGAGGGGCGTG
>CAZJJQ010000074.1:0-10792 GCA_964546345.1 uncultured Planctomycetales bacterium | reverse complement strand
GATCGTATCTGGACCCCGACACCTCGACGAGCCGCCGCGCGGCACGAGCCCCGAAAGCGAGCCCGTACGTCCCGACGGAGATACCTTCACAGTCCCTCAACGGACCGTGAAGGTGGGTCCCCCGGCCTCGCTGCGCCCGCCCGGGCCGTGCAGAAAGAAGGCCATGGGCCCGGGAGGCGCGTTGGCGGCGATCTGGATCCGCAACGACAGTTCCTTGTCCGTCCCCCCGGGCAGCACCTCGCCCGTGACGCCCGCACCGGCGAAGGTGACCTTCCCGACCCCGCCGAGCCCGACCCCCCGGACCGCCACGACCACGGCTCCCCCTCGGGCCCCCTCGGCGGGCATGAGGGTGGCCACGCGCGGCGGCGCCACGGCGACCACCTCGAACACGCCCGACGTGACGCCCTGCTCCGTCTCGAGCACGAGGACGTGGGGCCCGGCCGGCGTGCCCGCCGGGGTCGTCACGCGGAACTGGAGGGTCCCCTCGGTCGCCGAGAGCACCTGGGGAAGCAGGGCCGCCCCCGCGCCCAGGCGGGTGATGCGGAGGCGCGGGGGCTTGCCCCCCCGCTCGAGCAGGCGCTGCCCCTCCACCGTGACCTCGACCACGGCCGGCACGCCCACCACCCCGGGGGTCAGCGACGCGATCATCGGGAGGTCCGCCTTCACGACGAGCGGCACCGCGGTCCCGCCCTCCGGCGTCTTCACCGTGAGGACGTAGGTACGGACGGCCGTGTCCGCCGGCGGCGCGACCTTCAGCACGATGCGCGTCCGCGGGGCGCCCGCGGCGGGGGCCTCGACCTGGACGGGAATGCCGCCCCCCCCATCCGGACGGGTCAGCTCGACGACGGGAGGCTCGCCGGCGGGGCCGAGCAGGTGATCTCCCTCGAGCACCACCTGCACGGGGCCCCCTCGCGCGATGGCGGCGGGGACGACCTTGCTGACGACCGGCGTGGCGGGCATCACGGTCAGGCTGGCGGCCGTGCTGCCGTTGGGCGTGGAGAGGACGAGAGCCGCGCCCCCGAACGCCGCGTCGCCGCCCGGCGTCACCTCGATGGTGACCGCGGAGGGCGTCGCCTCGACCACCTTCGCGGGGATCGGCTGCCCGTTCGCCCCCGTGAGGGAGATCGTCGGCGTCTCGCCGGCGGGCCCCTTCAGGTTCTCGCCCGTAAGCCGCACCGCCGTCGCCTCCCCGCGCGGGACCTGCGTCGGCACGAGCCCCGAGGCTCGCGGCGCGTCGGGCGCGGCGCCGCGTACGGAGAAGAAGCCGACGGCGCCGCCGTCCGGCGTCCGGAGGAAGAGGGCGCGGGGACCCGGGCGGGCGTCGGCCTTCACGGCTACGTGGAGCTTCGTGGCGTCGCCCACCTGGGTGACCGTGACGCCCGGGTCCGCCGGCACCACGGAGACGACACCCCCTTCCAGGTCGCGGCCCTCGAGCAGCAGGTCGGCCTCGGCGCCCGGGGCGACCTCGCTCGGCGTGACGCCCTGGATGCTCGGAGGCCGGAGCGCCACGCGCAGCGGCGCCATCCAGGTACCGAGGGGATGGTCGGCAACGAGCATCCGGAGGCCGGCCAGGGCTTCGGGAGCGATCGCCAGGCGGAACGCGGGCCCCTTGCCCGACTCGACGCGGACGGCGGGATCGGCGGGCATCACGCGGAGCGCGTACGGCGGGGCGAACCCGGGGGCGGGCACCTTCACGTCGAGCGAGGTGCCCCGCGGGGCCGCGGACGGCTCGGCCACGGGGTTCGCGGGGGGCGTCGGGGAGACGACCTCGAACAGGCACGTCGCGAAGCCGTCGGGGGTCGTGACGACGACGAGCCGAGGGCCCGGCACCGCGTCGGCCTTGGTCGAAACCGCGAGCGCCCAGTCCGTGACGGTCGGCGCCCCCTTCCCCTCCACGATCACGTTCGCGTCGGGCAGCGCCAGCGTCGGCGCGCCCGCGCCGCCGAGGTTGTTGCCCTTGAGCGCGAGCACCGCCTTCTCGCCGCGGACGACGACCGCGGGCGACACCGAGGCGATGGCCGGGGGCGCCAGCGTCACCGTGAACGGCGCGCTCACCTGGCCGTCCGTCGTCTTGATGAGGATCGAGCGCGGCCCGGGCGGCGTGTCGCGCGGCACCACGAGGTGCACCTTGAGCTCGGTGGCCGTGGACTTCGGCAGCAGCCGGGCCGTCACCGGCGGCTCGACCGTCAGCGTCGTCTCGAGCCCCGTGAAGAACAGGAAGCTCCCGGTGATCGCGACGTCGAGCTCGGTGCCGCGCGTGACGGGATCGGGCCGCAGCTTCGTGACCACGGGAGCGCGCAGCCGCACCACGAACCGCTCGGTCTTGGCGACCCCCTTGGGCGTCTTCACGATGAGCGGCACGGTGCCCGCGGCCGCGGCCTCGGGGATCGTGAGGCGCACGACGATCTTGTTGGCGGTCGCGCGCCCCTGCACCGTCACGGAGAGGTCGTCCCGGGTGGTGGTGACCTCGTCGAGCGGGGCGAGGTTCGTGCCCTCGATCGAGACGTCCACGCTCTGGCCGCGGGTCGCGCTCGCGGGGGTGACGGCCCGGATCTTCGGCGCTTCGTCGGCCCGCGCCGCGCGCGCGGGCCCCGCGGCGGCCCCGAGGAGCGACAGGGCGAGGAGGACGGGGAGCGAGCGGCGGCGGGACGTGCGCATCGATCACCTCGGACGAGGACGGGACCGGATCGTATCCGAACGGCCCCCGCGACGGGACGCCGCTCCCGAGCCGCCGGGCCGGGTCCCGTCCCCCCGCGCCCCCCCGAAGCCGCGAACCCCTTCCCCCCTCCGCCGGGGTCCGCGAGGCGAGCGCCCACCTCGGCGGCGACGGCCCCGCGTGCGCTACTCGCCCCCGCCGCGGCGTCCGCGCTTGACGTCGGAGCGGAGTCTCTTCGAGGTGAGGCGGCGTTCCTTCGAGCCGCGCGTAGGGCGGCTCTTCTTGCGCGGCGCCTCGCGGTGGAGCGCGGAGCGCAGGACGTCCTTCAGGCGCTCGAGGACGTCCTCGACGTTGCGCGGCTGGTCGCGGTGGCGGTCGGAGGAGAGGACCAGCTCGCCGTCGGAGGTGAGGCGCGAGCGGAGGCGCGAGAGGACGTAGGCGCGGTCGGCGTCGGAGAGCGCGACGCTCGTCGCCGGGCACCAGCGGAGCACGGCCTTGCTGGCGACCTTGTTGACGTTCTGTCCCCCGGGGCCGCCGGAGGCCGCGTAGGCAAGCAGGATCTCCGCCGCCGGGATGCGGACCCGCGGGGTGACCTCGAGGAAGGCGGGGACGCGCGCACCCATGGGCGGAAGAGTACCCTCTGGGCACGATGCCGACACCCCCGCGCCCGCTCACGCCCGACGCCGTCCGCAGGGCCCTGCCGGGCATCCCCGCGTGGCGGCTCGTGGAGGGGCATCCGGCCCTCGAGCGCACGTTCCTCTTCGACTCCTTCCCGGCGGCCGTCGCGTTCGTGACCCGCGTGGCGTTCCTCGCGGAGGCGGCCGGCCACCACCCCGACGTGGACGTGCGCTTCCGACGGGTGCGCCTCGTCCTGTCCACGCACGAGGCGAAGGGCGTGACCCGGCGCGACCTCGACCTCGCCGCCGCGATCGACCGCCTCGCGCCGTGACCGCGCCGACGGCCGACCCCGCCCGCCTCGCCGCGGCCCGACGGCGGCTGGCGACGCTCGGCGTGACGATCCTCCACGAGGACCACCTCCTCCTCGGCGTCGGGAAGGCCGCGGGGCTGCTCTCGCAGCCGGGCCCCGCCGGCGAGGCGTCGCTCGTCGAGGCCATCGACGCGTACCGCCGCGAGGCGGAGGGCAAGACGGGGCACGCGTTCGTCGGCCTCGTGCATCGGCTCGACCGGAACGTCTCTGGCGCGATGATCGTGGGGAAGTCGTCGAAGGCGGCGTCGCGCCTGTCGGAGGCGTTCCGGCACCGGGCGGGCGTCGAGAAGCGCTACCTCGCGTGGGTCGCGCGGGCGCCGGCGCGCGACCGCGCGACGCTCAAGAGCGTGCTCGTGCGCGACTTCGTCCGACGGGTCACGCGGGCGCACGACGTGGCCGACGACGAGGGCGTGGACGACGCCACGCCGGCCACGCTCGACTACGAGGTGGTCGCCCGCGGCCCCGGCGGGGCCCGCCTCGCGATCCGCCTCCACACGGGCCAGACCCACCAGATCCGCGCCCAGCTCGCGCGCGAGGGCAGCCCGCTCGTCGGCGACCCGAAGTACGGCGGGCCCGACGCGCCGCCGCGCGCGCGATGCCCGCGACCCGCGCTCCACGCCCACCACCTGACCGTCCCCCACCCGGTCGGCGGCGCGCCGCTCTCGATCACGGCGCCGGTGCCCGACGACCTGCGACGGCTCGACGCGGCGATGGGGCTCGTGCCGCCGGTGGAGTGAGGGGACCGGCAGACGCGGGAGGGGACCTGCCGAGGAGGGAGGGGGCGGCGGGGGAGGGAGCGCGATCTCCCGCGCGCGCGGGAGACGGAGGGCGGCCCCCATGCTTCCGTACGGCCGGCCCCCTGGGGCCGCGGAGGGCACGCGCATGGCACGGGAGCTCGAACGACACGTCGCGCTGGTGACCGGAGCGACCTCGGGCCTCGGCAAGGCCATCGCCCTGCGGCTCGCCCGCGAGGGCGCGGCCGTCGCCGTGACGGGGCGCCGCGCGGAGCTCTTGGAAGGCGTCGTCGCCGAGCTGCGGGCGGCCGGGGCAAAGGCCGTCGGCATCGCGGGCGACGCGCGCGACGAGGCCCACGCGAAGGCCGCCGTCGAGACGACGGCGCGCACGCTCGGCGGGCTGTCGATCCTCGTGAACAACGCGGGCGTCATCGGGAGCGGCCCGATCGAGACGACGACCACGGCCGAGTGGGACCGCCTGATCGACACGGACCTGAAGGGCCCCTTCTTCTTCTGCCGCGCCGCGATCCCCGCCCTCAAGGCGGGCAAGGGCTCGTCCATCGTCAACGTGTGCTCGGTGGCGGGCGTGCGCCCGTACGCGAACCTCGCGCCGTACTGCATCGCGAAGGCCGGCCTCGACATGCTGACCGAGTGCCTCGCCCTCGAGCTCGCGCCCGCGGGCGTGCGCGTGAACTCGATCAACCCCGGCGTGATCGTCACGAACCTCCACGAGGCCAGCAAGGCCGTCCCCGACTACCCCGCCTTCCTCGAGCGCGGCAAGCAGACGCATCCCCTCGGCTTCGTCGGGGCCCCCGAGGACGCGGCGGAGCTCGTGGCGTTCCTCGTCTCCGACCGCGCCCGATGGATCACCGGCGCCCACCACGCCCTCGACGGCGGCCGCGCGCTCACGAGCCTGAGGTAGTCCTCCGCACGAGAGCACGTGGATCCCGCATCTGGAACTCGCGCGTGCCTCCGGAACGTCCTCGGCGATCGACAGGGGGCACCGATGCTCGACGCCCGACGCGCACGTTGATTCAGGAAGCAACGGGGCGGCTGCGCTTCGCGTGCCCCAGGCCACGTGCATGCGACACGGGTCTGGATGCGACGTACCCCTGTGACGGCGGAGCGCGGCCGATCGATCAATCTGCCGTGGAAACGTGCACGGTCCCAGCTTCCCATGCTAGGGCCCACGTGGCGAACAGAACTAAGAGTCCCTGCGCAGCCAGTTCCAGCCCCGAAGTGAGGCCGACACCACCGAGGCATCGACATGGTGCACTCCCCGAACCGGAGCGAATCACGAGAACCTCCGCGAGGATCGAGCCAGCAGCGGCGGCCCCCACGGACACGAGGACGAATCCACGGACCGACGGCCGAGCGCCCAGGAGCAATGGCACCGCCAGCGCCTCGGCCGATGCCACGAGCGCGAGGAGTCCGCCATCCCCGCCGCCGAAGGCCCCTGAGGGATCGACGAGCTTGAGGCCCAACGCGCCCCCGAGAAGCGCCGACAGCACGAAACGGGGAATCCATCGCGGCACTCGACGGCTCACTTCACGGGCGGCCGAAGCAGGCCTCGGACCGCGGAGACTTGGCCCTGAACGAGGTCCACATTCTCGGCGTACCATCCCCATCCACCCCGAGCATAGACCGAGATCTTGTAGCTTCCGGGTGCGAGGGGGAAGAACGGTGCCGTCGCAGAGCCCATCGCCTCCATCGACGACCATCTTTCCATGGTCCCCTCCAGCCTCATCTCCATCCCGTCCACGCTTGCCGCCCACACCTCGGGATCGGCGAGCCTCGGCCCCTTGGCGGCATGGACATCAACCAGGATCCCGGTGGCTGCGGGCATCTGGAAGGTCACGACCACCTCCTGCTCGGCTCCCAGATCGACGGACTGGGCGGCGCTTCTCCTCGCATTGTCGTAGACGTGAACGCGAAAGCGCCCGACGGGCATGGGCTCGACCCGCCAGACCCCGCTCTCGACTTCGGCCGTGCCGTACACCCGCAGGATGTCCCCACTCTCTGAAGCAAGGACCACGTGCGGGGGACCCGCGTCACCAAACTCGAATGGAGGCCCCTCCACCTTGACGAGCATCGAGGCCCATGGCCCTTCCCCCTCGCGAACGAGTGAGATCGTGTCGATGGCGCCGCTCCGGAGTTCGGTCGCCGTCAACAGCCGCAGAGCGGAACTCACCCGACGATACCCGGGCACCATCAGCGCGATACGCAGGGTGGGCTTGGCCCCGTCTTCAAGGTCCGATGGGCGAGCCGGCACAGCGCCGGCGAAGAGGCCCCGCGTAGGCCGGCGGGCCGACACCAGGTCGACCCAAGCGCCATCCAGCCAGACACTCGTAGGCCCGAGCAGCGCCCCTGGGCCGTTCGACGCGACGTCCTCTCGTCGATCGACCACCAGGAAGTCCGCGGGCGACTGCGTCACGAGTCGGCGCGTAGCCGAATCCCTCAGCTCGAACCGGACGAACATCACGCGTTCGACCTCGATGCGAACGCTCGTGTCGCCGGCCTCTGCGATGGTGAATTCGTGCGACGCAGGCGTTCCCGGACGCTGTCGGGCTCCGGACCAGTCAGCCGCCCCAGCCCGCAGGACGTACGTGCCGTCGGGCACGGTGCACTGGAACGCACCGCTCGAATCGGTGAGCGCGGATGCGTCTCGGAGGGCGCCGCCCGGAATCATGGCGGTGCCCCACACATCGTCAGGAAGCTCACGCGGGGTGATCGTGACCGTGAGTCCCTCGACTCCGCGGCCGGTCGATCGATCCGCGACGATCCCCGCGACCGTGCGGCCCTTTGAAAGCCGCACCAGGATCTCCTCGACCGGGCTGTCCGGCCAGTCCGATATGATCTCCGTCACGTACGCTGGATGGCTCACGCGCAGGCAGACCTTGCCCGGAGCACCTTTCGGTCGCAGCATCACGGACGCTCGACCCTCGCGATCGGAAGCCGCGGAGCCCAATGTACCTAGGGTCGGGCACAGGCCCGTCGAAGCCGCGGGATCCGCCACTTGGACGACGGACAACGCTGCATCCATCACGGCCCCACCAGACTCGGCCTCTACGACACGGACTCGCAGGACCTGCGCATCCAATCCCTCCCCGCGATCCCGAGACGCACCGGGCACGAGGCCCCGGGGATTCGCGGCAAGGCGGGGCTCCGTTCGAGGCATCGCATCTACCGGCTCAAATGCGACTCGACGTCGAGGCGCGCCGTCACCCCTTGCCAGCCAGGCGCGGAGTCCCCCACCCAGAATCGCCGCCACCAAGCCGATGACGACGAGAGGCGCGCGGGTCGATGCACTCATCGAGAGCCCACGAGGCCCAACCGAAACGTCAAGTCGCAGAGTCGCGACGTGAGAGTCCGCCTCATGGGCAGCTGCATGTCGTCACTCTCGCCGAGGGGAGGATGTACTGGGGGTCGTTGGTGCCGCACGTTCCGCCCGAAGTGCTGCAGGTGGGCGAGCTGCACGATCCGGAGCACACCGCGTTGAAGAACCCGTAGGGGTAGTCGATGCTCCAGTGACTCCTGGCATCGCAGCAGGACGAGGACACACCGGTGCCACCGTCCATCTGGACTGCGTGGACAATGGTACCGCTCAGGTCCGTTTCGATGCAGGCACACTTCTTCTGGGCGTAGGTCTTCACACCGAAGTCGATGAATGCCGGGTCGAGGTTGGCGAGATCGCATGTAGTGCGGTGTTGCGGATTCGCCGGGGGTGGGCAGAACCCACTGCAGTTCGCGTTCGTCTTCTTCCAACTGCCGTCCGGCTGCTTGATCTCCAAGATCTGGCCTGAGCACTGGCCGCCGCCTCCACTGGCGGCGGCTTGCCGCCACGCGCCCAGTCCCACACCCGTGACGCCAAGCACCACCGAGGCCACCGCCAACGCCCGCGCAGCCCAGAATTGAGTCCCCTTGGCATTCATGCTGACCTCCCGAAGTTGTTCAGAGTCGATCGGCTTCCCGCCGCCGGCTGCGTCAGAACTCCGCTTACCCCAAAGCGAGGTTGGAGGGTACCCCCCCCCCTCCCCCTCAAGTCAAGAACCGCCGTGCAGGGGAGGCAGCACGTCGGGGTGAGCCGGGGGGCGATCCCCCGTCGTCGTCCAGGGACGGACGTTCGGGCCGAAGCGCGCGGAGAGCAGACCCAGTGACACTCTCGAGTGGGCGGCGACAACCGGGCCGCCGCCCCTGCGTCGCGGAGGAGTCGTGGTGCCCAAGCCCCTTCGTGCCGCCGACAGCCCCGCCGCTAGAGGTCGAAGACCATCCCGTCTTCGGCGATGCCGAAGCCGTCGGGGAGGGCGGCGCGCTCGGGGCTCAACGGGTCGAGGAGCGGGTTCGAGTGGTTCAGGTGCGTGAACCAGACCTTGCCGCGGGCGCCCGCGAGCTTCTTGACGCTGTCCCGGACGTAGGGGTGCTTCACCGCCAGGATGTCGCGGTGCGGGAGCTCGGCGGGGCTGAAGAACGTCCCGTCCACCAGGGCGACGTCCACGTCGCGGATCCGATCGACGATGGCGGGAGGGAACACGTCGGCGTCGGACACGTAGAGCAGGCGCCGGCTCGGCCCGACGATCTCGAAGCCCACGGTGTCGGTGTCCTCCCCGCGGTGGGGCGACAGGAACACGTGGAGCAGCACGCCGTCGAACTCGAGGGGCTGCCCCGGGGCGAGCGTGCGCAGGTCGATCTCGTCGCGTTCGACGAGGTGCGACCAGGGACGGTTGTCTTCGAGGAACCGCGCGACCTTGGGCGTGCCGTACACGGGCACGTGCCGCGCGTGCATGGCCTCCTTGCCGAGGAAGGCGAGCCCGAGATAGTGCCCCACGTGCGCGTGGGTGATCGCGATCGCGTCCACGAACGCGCCCGGGCGCCCGAGGGCGACGCCGAGCGCGTCCACCTGCTCGCGGAGGTCGGGGCTCGCGTCCACGAGGAAGGTCTTCCCCGTGACGCCGACGATGGCGAGGCTCACGATCCGACGGCGCCGCGAGGGATCGAGGCGGGCCGCCGCGCACCGGGGGCACGCACAGCCGATCTGGGGGATCCCGCCGTCCTGGGCGGTGCCGAGCACGTGGACGCGAACGGTGGACATCGCGCGGATGATACCGCGGGCGGCCCCGCCCCCGGCGGGGCCGTCGGACGCGCCGCGGGGCGCTATCCCTCGGGGTGGTCGTCGGGGAGCAGGGGATCCGGATCGGCGTGGACGGAGACGTCCGCGTCGGGGACCGCCGTCAGGACCGCGCGCCGGGCCCGTTCGGAGAGGCGATGGGCCTCCGCGAAGGAGAGGTCGCGGTCGAAGGCCACCATGAGGTCCACGAACCGCCCCCGCCCGGAGCGCCGCGTCCGGATCGAGCGCACGTCCCGCGCCTCGGGCACGACGGCGAGGACCGCCTTGCGGATCTCGCCCTCCACCGCGGCGCCCAGGTCGCGATCCATCAGCTCGTCCATGGACGCGCGGATCACCGTCCAGGAGCTCTTCAGCACGATCGCCGCCACCAGGAGACCCACCACGGGGTCGAGCCAGGTCCAGCGCGTGAAGCGCTCGAGGAGCAGCGCGGCCAGCACCCCCCCGTTCATGAACACGTCGGAGGCGTAGTGCGCGCTGTCGGCCATGAGCGCGACCGACCCCGTGGATCGGGCCGTCCGGCGCAGGAGCCACGTGATCCAGACGCTCGCCACGCAGGAGATCGCCATCACGACCACGCCCGTGATCGCGTGCTCGGCCGCGCGGCCCTCGAGCAGCCGCCGCACGCTCTCCGTCACGAGGAAGAACCCCGAGAACCCGATCACCGCCCCCTGGAACATCCCCGCGAGCCCTTCGGCCTTGCCGTGCCCGTAGCGGTGGTCGTCGTCGGCGGGCCGGCTCCCGATCCGGATCGCGATCAGGTTCACCGACGACGCGAACACGTCCGTCAACGAGTCCACGAACGAGCCCGCGATCGCCATGGAGCCGGTGATCGAGGCGGCCGTGAGCTTCATCGCGCCGAGCAGGCTCGCCGTGATGACGCTCAGGCGCGCCACGTTCATCGCCCGCCGGTCGCCGGGCGGATGGGCGGTCCCGGGAAGGGTGGGGGCGGCGGGGGCGGGGGCCGGCTCGCTCATGGGTTCAGCGTCCGCGCTTCTTCCCCCCCTTGACGGAGGCCTTCGTGCCCCGCTTCGCCGAGGACGCCGCCTTCGAGGCCTTCGCCCCGCCGCCCGACGGCGTCGCGCCGAGGAGCGCCTCGAGCTTCCCGAGGCGCTCCTCGAGGCCCGCGGCCTTCCGACGCATCGTCTCCACGGCGTCGGCGAGCTTCGCCGTCTCCGTGGTGCGCTCGGCCCGCTGCTCGAGCCGACGTGCCGCCGCACGGCAGGCCCGCCGCACGCGGCCGTCCACGGCCTGGTCCGCGCCGCGCCGCAGCGCGGGCAGCGCCCGGTCGT
>CAZJJQ010000073.1:0-10836 GCA_964546345.1 uncultured Planctomycetales bacterium | reverse complement strand
GAGGTTCGCCCCTCCCGACGAGGCGACCCCGCCTCCCGCCGCCCCTGCGGGCGCCGAGGAGGGGCCGCAGGCTCCGCCGCCGGAGTCGCCGGGGTCGCCCGACGCCGCGCCGGCGCCGGGGAGTCGCCCCACGGCGGATCCCGTGGCGGAAGGGGAGCCGCGCTTCACGCCGCCGCGGGAGCGCCGCGTGCTGGAGCACGTGCGGGCGCTGAAGGCGAATCCGGACGACGTTTCGTTCCCGTGCTGGCCGAAGGACCTGGTCCGGACGGCCCCCGCCACCACCGCGTTCGCGAAGGGGGACCGCCCCGTGCTCGTCGTGTTCTATGACGACGGGGCGCGCGCCTCGCGCCTCGCGGCGGCCGACCTGTGGCCGGTCGTGCTGGCGCTCGAGGCGCGCATCGACTTCGTGCCGATCGACCTGACGCCGGGCGCGAAGCGCGGGCTCACCGACGACGAGCGCCGCCTGTTCCGAAAGTACTACCTGGGCTACGTGCCCACCACGGTGGTGCTCTCTCCCGAGCGCACCCTGCGGCTCCTCAAGAGCGAGCGCGTGGATCCGGCGCTCGTGCGTGCGGCGCTCGAGGAAGCCGCGGCAGGCCGACCGGGCGGCACGCGCTGACGGCGGCCTCGCGAGGAGGCTGCGTCCGGACGACGGTGCGTGCCGGGTAGACTGGGGGCCGGAGACCCCATGACGGACGCCCCCGCGCACCTCGTTGTCCCGTCCCCCCGCAGCCGCGCCCGCCGGCGAGGGGGGATCCCCTGGGCCGTCCTCGGGTGCGTGGGGCTCCTCGGCGGGCTGGCGCTGGCCCTCGGCGCCCCGTCGGTGGACGCCGGTCCCGGGGTCACTCCCGAGCAGCAGAAGCAGATCAACGCGGCCATCGAGAAGGGCGCCAAGTGGCTCAAGGCGCAGCGGAAGGCCGACGGCCTCTTCGGCGGCGTCATCGTGAACGACCGGGAGGACTACCAGATCGGGCTGTCCGCCCTGTGCGGGCTCGCGCTGCTGGCGTCGGGGGAGTCGAAGAAGGACGCGGGGATGCTGAAGACCCTGGAGGCCTGCAAGGCCCAGGACGCGATCCGCGCCGGCAGCGGCGTGCGCACCACGTACGACACCGGCGTGCTCCTCATGTTCGTCACGGAGATGTTCCGGCCGGAGATGAAGGAGGAGAAGAAGGAGCGCTACGCCACGAAGCCCAAGAAGGACCCCTGCGGCCTGCCCAAGGACGTCGCCGCGTGGGTGCAGGACATGGCCGGCTGGCTCGTCTCGGTGCAGCTCGACGAGGGCGGCTGGTGGAGGTACCCGATCGCCCCTCCCGGCGACCTGTCCAACACGCAGTACGCGCTGCTCGGGCTCCGCGCGGCGCGGGACTGCGGCGCCACCGTGCCCGCGACCTGCTTCATGCGCGCGATCGACGGAACCCTGGCCGCCCAGGAGCAGGACGGCCCGAAGATCAAGCGCATCATCAAGGGCAGCGGCAAGCCCGGGGAGACCGACTACGCGGTGGAGGGGGGCGACCGCGCGCGGGGATGGCCGTACCAGGTCGGGGCGGGCGGCATCACCGGGAGCATGACGACCGCGGCGATCGGCACCCTGGCGATCTCCCGCGACGCCCTGCTCAAGCCGGAGCGCTTCAGCGCCTACAACGACGAGCTCGATCGGAAGGTCAAGCGCTCCGTGCAGGACGGGTTCGCGTGGCTCGACCGGAACTGGTCCGTGGAGTTCAACCCCCCGCGGGGCGGCCCGAACTGGCACTACTACTACCTCTACGGCCTCGAGCGCGCCTGCACCTACGGCGATCGGGAGCACGTGGGCAACCATGACTGGTACGCGGAGGGGGCCGTGTACCTCGTCGGCCACCAGCAGGAGGACGGTCACTGGAGCTCGGGGGCGACGGGGGTGAAGGAGGTCGGGCCCAGCGATCTCTGCGACTCCGCCTGGGCGCTGCTCTTCCTCAAGAAGGCGACCCGCCCCGTCATCCCGATCCCCGCTCCCGTCGTCACCGGTGGCTGAGCGCGACCCCGAGCGCGAGGCGGACCTGGTCCGCGCGTGCGCGGACGGCGACCGCGCGGCCTGGGAACGCTTCGTCCTCCGCTACGCGCCCCTGCTCGCCGCGCTCACCCGGCGCATGCTGCTGCGGCGCACCGGCCGCGCCGCGGACGTGGACGTGGACGAGATCGCGGCCTGCGTCTTCCTCGCCCTCGTCAAGGGAGAGCGACGCCTGCTCCGTCGGTATCGCCCGGAGTTCCGCCTCTCGACCTACCTCGGCGTGATCTGCCGTACCGAGGTGGGGCGCTGGCTCCGCCACCCGGACCGGCGTCACCGGGGCCTCGGCACCGGGGGCGACCCCGCGGAGGCGGAAGGCGCGCTCGATCCTGTGGATCCCCGGACGGAGTCGCCGCTCGGCGCGCTGGAGCGGAAGGAGCGGGAGGAAGCGGTGCTCAGCCTCCGCGAGGCGTTGGCAGCGCTCCCGGAGCGGGATCGCCTCCTGCTCTCCATGCGCTACCTGGACGGCCTCGACTACGGCGCCATCGCGGACGCCCTCCGCCTCCAGCGGGACAGCGTGGGCCAGCTGCTCCACCGTGCGAAGGACCGCCTCGCGCACCGGGTGCCGGAGCTCGCGCGCTGGCTCGAGGACCGCACGGGCTCCTGACGCCACGGAGGCCCCGGGGGGCCGGAAGCGAAGTCCCCGGGCAGGGTGGGGGCGGCGGGGGAGGGGTCTCCGGGGAGCTCGCTTCCTTCCGGACGGGGTGCCTCCGTCCCGACCGCGGACGGATCCGCTATACCGGGATGCCGGGGGTGGCCCGGTCTGCGGGACCGCGTCCCCGCCCTCACCTCCTCTTCGATCTGTCCCCCGTACGCCCCCTCGATCCCCAGGCACTTCCCCCCTTCCGGTCGCTTCCCCCATGGATCCGCTTCCCGACCCTGCCTCGAACGCTGACCGCCCTTCCGGGACGGAAGGCCGGGTGCCGGACGCGCCCGGCGCCGATGGACTCCTCCGGGAGGCCCTGCGTGCGATCGATGCGTCGGCGGACCGGGGAGAGGCCGTCGTACCGGATCCGTCCCGGGTTGCCGGGCACTGGCTCGGTGTAGGGGACGCCGACCTCCTGCGCGCGGCGGCCGAACATCCCGCTGTCCGCCGCCTCCTGTCGGACCTGGCGGCGGTGGTCTCCGGCGCGGAAGCCGACGTCGCCGGAGCCGCGGAGAGCCGGGGGGAGGCCTCGGCGCGGGCGTCGGAGCCGGCTGCGTCTCCGCTCCTGCTCGCCAGGGCGATGGCCGCCTTCGACGAGGAGATCTCCCGCGCCTCCGCGCCCTCCGATCCGGAGAGCGGGGTCGCGGGCGCGCGCCCGATCCGGGTGCTGCCCCCGGTGCGGGTTCAGCGTGCGGGGACGGGCCGCGCCGGGTGGCGCACTTGGCGCGTCGCCGCGGCGGTGGTGGCCCTGCTCGTGCCGGTCGGTGTGCTCTCCTTCGTGGGTGGGCGCGCCGAGGCGGGGCCCTTGGTCGCTATCGAGGGTTTCGAGCGGGTGGGCTTCGACGGCGCCGTCGCCACCGAGGGGCCGCGCAGGCTCGGCCTGGGGGCCACGGTGAGCGGCCTGCCGGGCGAACGGCTCGCGTTGCGGATGGCGGGGGGTGGGCGGCTCGTCCTGCCCGGCGAGGACGTGGTGCGGGTCGCGTGCGACGGCGCGCGGTGCGGCCGTGCGCTGTTCGCCCTCGACCGGGGCGAGGTGCTGCTGGCGGTCGCGGGCGAGGGGGCTGCCGTGGAGCCCGTCGGCCTGCGCCTGCCCCGAGGCGAACGGTTCGACCTGCTCGCGGGGGCCGCCCGGGTCCGGCTCGAGACGGGGGATCGGGTCGTCGTGATCCTCCGGGGCGACGCCGTGGCCCGGTGGACACCCGCGTCAGGGGGGGCCCGCGACCTGCGGGGCGCCGGCACCCTGGTGCTCGAGGACGAGGCGGGCCCCGTGGTCCGTCCCGAGTCCCCGACCGGGGGCGCGGGGGAGGCCGAGGCCTCGTTCCGCGACCTCGAGTTCTTCGGAGGCGCGCGTCGGGAGGCGTCCCCGGAACGACGGGTGGGGGCCCGACGCTGGCGCATCGTCGAGGACGGGGACGCGGCCGGCCCGGCTGCGGCGACCGCCCCCGCACGGGGCCGTGCGCGCCGTAGCGACGGCTCAGGCGTCCCGGCGATCCGGCTCGACCTTCCCCGCGACGGGCGGGTGCGGCTCGCGTGGCAGCCCGACGAGCCGGCCCTCCTCTCCCGACGCGTGGTGGTGCACCTGCGCGCGGCTGCGCCCGGCGGGCCGACGGCGGGCGCCGATTCCACGGGCGCCGACTCCACGGGTGCTGGGGGCCGCTTGCGCGTCGAGCTCGAGGGCGTGCCCGGCGCCTCCGCCGAGGTCGAGCTCGCCCCGAGCGCCGAGGCCGCGGCGCTCGACCTCGAGCTCCGGCTCCCGGACGCGTGGGCTGCGGGGCGTCCCGCGGGCGCCGAGCTGCGGCTTGCCGTGACCGCGGGCGCCGCTCCGACCACCGTCTGGTTCGAGTGCGCCGGTTTCGACCGCTCGGAGGGCCCCGCTGCGGCGCCGACCGCCGGATCCTCCGAAGGTGCGTCCCCGAGGCGAGGAGAGTAGCCTTGCCGCAGGAGTCTCCCTTCCCGTTCGGGTCCATCCCCTCCTCCTCCCCGCGGTCTCGCGTCGGTCGCGCCGTCGCACTCCGTGAGACGCTCGCGCTCGCGCGACGCCGAGCTCGTGAAGAAGTCGCCTTCGCTCGGTTTGCGGGTGGCCACGCCCCCGGAAGCCCGCTCGCTCCCGCCCCTCGCGTCCCTTCGCTCTCCGTCCCCGAGGTCGCCATGACCGCCCTAGCCCGCTGCTGCTTCCCCTCCGACGCCACGCTCCGTCGCGTCCGGCCCGGCTCCGGTCGTCGCTCCCGGGCGCGCTCCGCCGCCGGCATCGCGGTGCTCTCCGTCATCACGGTGCTCGTCGGGCTCCTGATGATCGCGATCCCGTTCGTGATCAGCCAGAAGCTCGGGCGCGACCGCACGGAGGCGAGCGCCGCGAGGAGCCGCGCACAGCTCGAGGTCGAGCTCGTCAACCGCGCCGTCATCTCGTGGCTGCGCCAGGGCACCGCCCACGCGGAGCAGGACCGCAAGACCCGCGGCATGGGGGGCGTGAGCGCCGACGACACCGTGGACGACGTGACCGAGGTCACGCCCCCGCCCGCCTACCGCGCCGTGATCGCCGGCTTCATGAGCCGCGCCGCGGACGCGCCCGCGCCGAGCCTCGAGGATCCGCGCGGCAGCGTCTGGTCGTGGAAGGTGACCGACGTCAACGCCCAGGTGAACCCGAACGGCGCGAGCCCGTACCTCATCGGCAACCTGCTCGGCTCGGGCCTGCTCTCGAGCGAGGCGAGCGAGGGCGACACCGAGATCCGCGTGGAGCACCTCTGCCCCGACAACCCGGGCAGCCCGCTGCCGTTCCGCAAGGAGGGCGGCTACATCCGGATCGGCTCCGAGACCATCGGCTACCAGCGCTTCGAGGGCGGGACGTTCTACGGCTGCAGCCGCGGGGCGCTCAAGGACGGGTCGCCGCTCCTCGACAACGGGCCGGCCGCCGCCCACAAGAAGGGGGCCGTCGTCATCGACTACGCCGCCTGGAAGATGGCGACGCACCTCGTGGCCGCGCGCCCCGGTCGGCTGACGTCCTTCGAGAACCTGGAGGACCTCAAGAGCATCCAGCGCTGGGGCGCGGGCGGCGTCCTCGAGGCCGATCGGCTCGAGGCCCTGGTGCCGTTCCTGACGGTCTGGAGCCGCCGGGAGACGTCGGAGACCTTCCTCGACGGGCAGCTCGTCGTGAACGCCCTGCCCTCGCCCGGCTCCACGGGGGGCGAGGTGCTCAAGTTCGCGGACTCGGTGACGATCCAGGGCAGCTCCGCCTACTTCAACCCGGGCACCCTGGTCCGCATCACGGACGGCCTGCGCGTGGACTACGGGATGGTGGCCCTCGCGGGCGACCCCCAGGGCGGCCAGTTCGGGACGCAGGTCACCCTCGCGGGCGGCCTCCCCGAGGGCCGGGCCTACGCCGGCGGCCGCACGAAGGCCGAGCCGCTCGCGCCGTACCCGATCAACATCAACACCGCGTCGCGCGAGGTGCTCGCGGCGGTCCTGTCCCAGCTCCAGCTGCGGACCGTGAAGGACGTCGCCGACGTCGTGACGCCCAAGACGGCCTGGGACCTCGCCGGCCGCATCGTCGAGAGCCGCCAGGGCCCCGTCACGGTCGAGGGCGAGGCCAACGACCGCAAGTCGGGCCCGTTCCGCCACACCCGCGACTTCGTGAAGTTCGTGGACTCGGTGTTCACGAAGGGCGCGCTCACGGCGCGACAGGCCGAGGCGCTCGTGCGCAACGCGTTCAACCCGCACGATCACGAGCTCGCGTTCGGCACCGCGCAGTTCTGCTTCCGCACCCAGGACGTCTACGTGGTGGAGGGCCGCGCGGTCGTCCACAACGCGGGCGGCGAGAAGGTCGCGGAGGCGGCGCTGCGGCAGGTGGTCGAGGTCGGCGACGACCAGGCGACGCTGTGGGCCCTCGACTCGCAGAGCGACTTCGAGTCCGGGCTGTCGCTCGGCACGGGCGGCAAGTACATCGAGACCTACCCGTTCAACGTCGGCTTCGTCAACGACCGCGACGCGCAGGTCCAGCCGCGCAACCGCGCCGCCCAGGCCCTCTACCGGAAGATCTACCCGAGCGACGCGCTGACGGACGAGACCGGGCAGAACCTGGGCGACGTCCGGCGTCAGGCCGCGCGGCTCAAGCTGACGCAGGCCACGTACGAGCAGCACTTCGACGACCAGTGGTTCGCCGACGGCTGGTCCACCGAGAAGAGCGGCTCCTTCACGCAGCCGGTGAAGGGGATGCTCTACAAGGGCGGGGAGGAGGATCCCTGGATCCACCCGTTCACGGTCTCGATGTGGATGAAGCCGTACTCGCGCGGGAGCTGGTTCGCCTGGGACACCGGCGCCGAGAACTACCGGAACCGCATCTCGCTGTTCGTGCAGGACGGGGACAAGGGCAAGGAGCTCGTCCTCCGGGTGAACGACGCGACGCTCGAGGAGCGCGGCGCGGAGCTCTACGTGCCCCTCGACCGGCTCGGGTACCAGCCCGAGACCTGGTACCACCTCCAGGCCACCGTGCGCGGCTGCGACCCGACGATGATGGACCTGCTCGTGGACGGCGTCTCCGTGGGCCGTCCCCGCGGCATGACCTACCTCGAGTCCACGGTCGGCAACGACTCCACCACCCTCGCCGTGGAGTCCACCGAGGGCTTCGTCGCACCGGGCGCGCTGCTCGTGGGCGACGAGGTGGTCGAGTACGACACGCTGGGCGGCAGCGCGTTCACCGACTGCGTCCGCGGCGCGCGCGGCACGCAGCCGCGGGGATGGGCCGCGGGCACGCCGGTGAAGGTCCTGGGCTACTCCCACCCCATCCTGCTCGAGCTCCGCAAGGGCGGCGCGGGCCTCGAGACCCAGCGTTGGACCGAGTGGGGCTTCATGAAGGTCGCCTACACGAAGGACCAGTGCACCCTGAGCCAGGGCACGACCACCTTCACGTTCGACGGCATGAAGGAGGACGAGAAGGGCCCGGTGGACGTCACCCTCGAGGTGGGCACCGACCCCGACACGACGCGCGAGACCAGCGAGTTCGCCAAGAACAACACCGACGCCGCGTCCCAGGCCAACACGTTCAACACCCGCGGGTACGCCCTCATGGTGTGCACGTCGGTGGACACGTCGGGCGGCACCCTCTCCGGCGCGACCAAGATCGGCGGCTGGGAGGTGGTCTGGTACGAGCGCAAGAACACGACCCTCTCCATCACCCGTTACCAGGACACCGCCTGGCACCACGACTCGGGCACGCCCTTCTTCATGGCGACCCAGGTCAGCCTCGGCGGCGTCCCGATCGCCGACGCGGTCGTGTGCCGGATCGCGCCCATCTCCTTCGTCGGCCTGACCGCGGGCTCCGGCCGTTTCGACTACCTCGACCCGGGCACCGACACGAAGGACCGCGAGAAGCTCGCGGCACACCCGCCGGACGGCGATCCGGACGACAGCGGCCCCGACCAGTACAACCGGCCGCGGGTGATCGTGGGCACGGACAACCCGCGCGGGGCGAACGAGTGCATCGCGTACGACTCCATCGACCGCAAGAAGTCGGGGGGCTCCCTGATCTTCCTGGCGGACAACGAGGCCATCCTCACGGCCCTCCAGGACCGGCTCATCAACCCGCAGTACGCGCCGCAGTTCCCGGCCCAGAACAACCCGCGCAACCCGCCGCCCGGTGGCACGACCCCGAGCACGCCCTCCACGCCCAGCACCCCGGCGCCGCGCACCCCACCGGGCGGGGCGACGCTCGTCGGGATCGAGGTGGACGACGAGGGCACGGGGGGCGGCACCGCCGAGCCCCTGCCGGGCTCCGGCGGCCCCCAGCCGAACCCGGACGCGCCCCCGACGCCGGGCGGCAGCATCGCGCCCGGCACCGGTCGCGAACCCCCGGTGGACGACTCCGGCGGCGGCGGCACCTCGCCCCAGCCCGGGGGCGGCCCCAACGGCAACCAGCCTCCCGCGGGCGTGCGTCCGCCGGCCGACCCGCCCCCGCCGGAGCCCCCGCCTGCGACCACGCAGGACCCGAACGCGCCGCCCAAGCCGCCGACGATCGCGGAGCTCAAGGCGCTGTTCCCCTTCCGCGGCGTCTCCGACACCATCGACCGCGCCCGCGGCGGCACGCTCGCGCCGTCGGACGACGAGGCCAAGATCCTCCCGTGCTTCCGCATCGGGCGGAAGCACGAGACCACCGGGCAGCCCATCGGCGGCCCCATGGCGGGCTACTCCGACGTCGTGACCCTGATCGCCGACGGCGCCGCCAAGCAGAAGGAGCAGCGCCGCGTGCGGTGGTCGCAGGGCAAGGTCGGCGGCGGGCGCAGCACCTCCTGGGTTGCGCTCTCCGACTTCATCGAGGCGAACGACCCGTACCGGTGCGACGAGCCCCTCGAGTACCGGGTGGACTACCGCGGCATCACCCGCATGATGAAGTTCCCGAGCGGCGAGATGCCGAACGAGACGGGGGACAACCTCGCGTTCGCCCGGAACGAGGTCGGCGGCGGGGAGGTCGTCACCGCCTTCCTCGACGAGATCCACGTGTGGCGCCACCAGGCGTCGATCCCGATGGCGCTCGTGGCCAACGCGGAGCCGCTGACGGAGAAGACGAAGGAGATCACCCTCCGCGCCATCCCGCCGACGACGACGCTCGAGGGCATCGACGGGTACGACAAGGACGTGGGGGTCATCAACCTCGACGGCGAGCTCATCGTGTACCTCGGCCTCCGGGACGAGGGCAGCGACATGATCACGCTGGAGAACTGCCACCGCGGCGCGCTCGGGACCAAGCCCAGGCCGCACGCGGCCCAGGCGTACGCCCGGTTCGTGCCCGATCTCTGGGTGTCCACCCTGGACGGCCGGCTCAACCGCGACGCGTCGAGCATCCCGGTCAAGCGCACGCGCCTGTGGCCGCGCGAGGGCGCGGCGCGCATCGTGAGCGACGACAAGTGCGAGATCGTGCACTACACGACCGTCGCCGACGGCGCGCTCACCATGCCCGAGAACCTGGACGCCGACCCCGAGACCCGGGGTCGGGGCCTGCTGCGCGGGCGGTTCGGCACCGAGGCGGTGGACCACGACGACGGCGAGCTGGTGATCTGGCAGCCGTTCCGGTTCTGGGACCGCACGCTCGCCCGTCGCGGCTCCGACCGCGCCCGCTCCACGGGGTTCCACGACCACCCGGCCGGCGCGTACGTCGAGTTCGCCAAGACCGTGCGCGACGCCGTGTGGCGCCGCGTGTTCTGGCAGTACTCGCCCGAGGGCCGTGCCGCGGCGAGCCGCGGGACGGACGGGCGGAACGACCGTCGCGACGCGGACAAGCGCAACGTGCTGGTCCTCGTCCGGTTCGACCAGGGCGTCGCGTGGGACTCCGCCACCAACGTGGTGGACATGCGCGGCGGCCGCGGGACGATCCCCGCCGACGCCGTCACCACCCCGCAGAAGTACCTGTTCCTCTTCGACGACCCCGAGGGGGCCAACAAGCTCGACCTCGAGGCCGACACGATCGAGATGCGGGTCTACTTCCCCTACATGCTCGGCCAGTACAAGCCGCAGGACGTGGACACGGGGACCAACAACCCCGACGACCAGGTCTTCGAGAACTCCTGGAAGTCCACCCCCTGGCTCCAGCAGTTCGGCGTCGAGTACGTCAACCGCACACGGATTCGATACTCCGCGGACGTTCGATAGCGCGGAGCCCTGCCGGGTCGTCGAAGGACGATCGCGGCCGTGAGGGGCCGGGATGCGCGGCGGGCGAGGGTCGCGAAGCGCGGCCCTGGCCCGCCCTCCTCCTCCTCGCAGATTCGTCGTCGTCCTAGGACTCGTCGATGGGTCTGCAGGACCCGCCCTCCTCGTCCCCGCTTCCGCGGCGCCTGACGGAACGCGGTCGCTGGGTCGGGCCGGAACCGGAGCAGCGCAGAGCATCCCGCGGCCTACGAGGGCGTGCTGTTGCGGGGTCGGGCCGGAGCGCAGCAGAGGAGCCCGCTACCGGATGCGATCGCGGGGTCGGGCCGGAGCGGAGCAGCCCGGAGGTACGGGCCCCTCCGTCCCCCCGCCGCGTGGGATCCCCACGGCCGCGGGCGTGTCGTCTCGCGCCCGAAGTGGGCCCCGGGAGGCTCCTGCGGTACCTTCGCGGGCTTCCCCGAGGATCCGTCCGATGAACGCGAGCGACCTCCGCAAGGGCATCATCATCTCCTACAAGAAC
>CAZJJQ010000072.1:0-10839 GCA_964546345.1 uncultured Planctomycetales bacterium | reverse complement strand
CGGGCCGCACGGCGGAACCGGACGGTCTCGGGGTCGCCGGCGGCGAGCGACGCCATCACGCGGGCGGCGAGCGCGTCGGCGGACGCCGCGCGCGCGTCGCGGTGGCAGTCGCGACGGAAGGCGTCGAGCGCGGCGTCGAGCCCTCGATCGGAGGCGTCGGAGGAAGGACGGGCGGGAGTCATGCGGGGAGGTCCAGTCGGGACAGGCGCGCCTTGAGGCGGCGGCACGCGCGGAACAGGCGCGATTCGACGGTGCCGAGCGAGATGCCGAGGATCTCGGCGATCTCCTCGTACCGCAAGCCCTCGAGCTCCCGGAGCACGAGGACCGCGCGGAACTTGGCGGGCAGCGCCGCGATGGCGGCCCGGACGGCCAGGCGCACCTCGCGGTCCTCGAGGCGCTCGATCGACGGCCCCTCGCCCGGCGACGTCAGGCCGTCCGCGCCCGACGGGAGGTCCTCGAGGGCCGAGGCGGGGCGCCGTCCGCGCGACTTCACGTGGTCCTTCGCCGCGTTCACCGCGACGCGATAGAGCCACGTGTACAGCCCCGCGTCCCCGTGGAACGAGCCGATCCGGTAGAACGCCTTGACGAACGTCTCCTGGACCACGTCGTCCACGGCGTCGCGGTCGCGCAGCATCCCGGTCACCACGCTCGTGATGCGCTCCGAGAACGCCGCGATCACCTCGCGCAGCGCGCCGGCGTCGCCTTCGCGGAGTCGGGCCACCCATCGATCCTGCTGGGCGCGGTCGGGGAGCGGACGTCCCGCACGGTCGTACCGGATGGCGACCTCCGAGGCGGCGCCCGGCATGCGCAGGACCGGCGCGAGGGGGGCCGGCCCGGGGGCCGCCGGGGCCAGGTCGGTGCCGGGGAGGTGGGGGGCGGCGGGGGCGAGGGGGGACGGGACGGGCACGGCAGGTTCCTCGGGCCGGTCCTTGGACGCCGGGTGTCCCCCCTCCTTCCCCGCGCCCCTTCCACTCCCCCCGGGGGGGTGCTCCCCCCCGGTCATGGGGTCTCGAACCGGTGGCGGAGGAAGTCCACCACCTTCGCCAGGATCCGGGGGGCCTCCCCGACGCCGGAGGTGTGGGAGCCCTCGAGCCAGAGCACGGGGGCCCCGCCGTACGCGTCGGACAGCGCCTGGATGTGCCGGGGAGGGACCACCTCGTCGGCGCGGGCGCCCACGAGGAAGACGCCGGCCTTCCGCTCGGGGCTCGCCCAGCCGGCGGGGTCGAGGGGGCGGAGGATCTCGGCGACCTCGGCTTCGGTCACCCCCCGGGCCGCCATGGAGGCCTTGAGCTCCCGGACCGGCTCCGCGTCCGACGACAGCAGGTGCGCCAGCCCGCCCCCGGCCAGGATGAACACCCCCGCGCGGAAGCGGTCGGGGTAGGCGCCGTACGCGATGCCCGCGACGTGGCCGCCGAGGCTGATGCCGAACACGCCCTGCCGCGCCGGCGGGAGGCCCTGGGTCGTCTCGATCCAGCGGCTGGCGACGTAGACCTCCTCCGCGCCCTGGAGCCACGCCGCGCGCGTGCGCGAGAGGTCGGAGGAGAGCGTCCACTCGCCGGGCCCGACGCCCGGCGCCGCGCGGTCCACCTGCCACGGGAGCGGCATCAGGAGCACGGCGATCCCGCGGCTCGCCATGCCCATGGCCACGAGGGTCTCGGCCGCGAGGTTGCGCTCCTTCCAGGCCGGCAGCTGGATCACGGCGCCGACGGGCGTCGCGTTCGCGGGCGTGAACCACAGCGCGCGCACGGTGTCGTTGCTCGGGACGCCGGTGCGCACGGGCGAAGGGAACGACACGTCGCGGCGATCGACGACGCCCAGGCGCCGCGGGGGGCCGACGGTGAAGGCCGGGAGGTCGGGGGGGCGCGGGGGGACGGCCATCCGCGCGGCGGCCGTGGGAGAGAGGAGGGCCGGGAGGTCGTACGTCTCGAAGGTGATCGCGCCCGTGAGGGGATCCGGCTCGACGTCGCCGCGGAGGGAGACGTGGAAGCGGCCGAGCTGCGGCTCGAACACGCACGCGAGGAGGGTGCCCTCCTTCACGACGTTCTCGCCTCCGGGCAGCAGCAGCGAG
The DNA here is from genome assembly GCA_964546345.1 of uncultured Planctomycetales bacterium. Taxonomy (GTDB): domain Bacteria; phylum Planctomycetota; class PLA2; order PLA2; family JAEUHO01; genus JAYTCP01. The sequence goes on along the minus strand of CAZJJQ010000072.1, from coordinate 8,771 downwards.
CAGCAGGGACCGTCGAGCCGCCCCCGGCAGCCCGCGAGCAGCCGCCGTAGGGAGGCGTAGCGCACCACGCTGCTCCCGTCCGCGCGGGGGATGGACGCGTCGCACGCGCCGTCGAAGCACGCGCCTTCGGTCGGGTCGCAGCCTGCGAGGAGGCCGTCCACGGGCCGCCGCACCTGCGCGCGGGTCGCCGTGACCTCGACGGTGCGCGCGTCCCGCCGCACCCCGTCGAGGATCGTCACGTGGTAGCCGGCCGTGCCCTTCGCGCGGCGGACGCGCTCGACGGCGTCGTCGATCGTGGTCGCGTGCTGGACGACGTCGCGGAGGAGGAGGTTGATCGGCACGCCGTCCGCCGTCGTGTCCTTCGGCGCCGAGACGCTCTCCTCGGAGATCGCGATCCCCTGCGCGCCCATGGCCCGCAGCGTGCCGACCATGCCAGGCCACGTCACCGACACGAAGGGCGAGCCCGTGGGCGGCTCGACCACGAGCGTGATCGTCCGCGGCTTGAGCAGGTCGATCATCCCCCAGTCGAGCGTCGAGACGAGCATCGGCTGGCCGAGGGTGGTGGCCTCGCCGAACGCGACGACGTTCGTGCAGTGGGGCAGCAGCTTGAGGAGCGCCTCGGGCGAGCCCTGCTCCGCGAGCGTCAGGAACGTGTTCTCGAGCAGGATCGAGTCGTAGGGCACGCCCGCGCCCTCGGCGACGCCCTCCATCTCGTCGAGATACTCGGGCGGGATGTGCTTCTGAAGGCCCCGTGCGGCGAGGACGAGCAGCGGGATCACGAGCTCTTCGCGGCGCAGCCCCGTGCCGATCACCATCGGGTCGAGGTGCCGGAGGAGCCCCGCCTCGCGCGCCTCCTCGACCAGCGCCTTCTCGGAGGCCGCGAGCAGGTCCCGGATCTCGTCGCGGAGGATGGATCCGTGCGCGCGGCCGAGGTCGCGAGGGGTGGCCCCCGAGACGCGGACGGCGTGCTCGTCGAGGCGGACGGCGGCGCGCGCGTCGCGTCCGGGCCGGAGATTCCGATGGCCCTCGGCGCTCCCGAAGCGCGGCACGAGGCTGAGCGTGGCCTCGAGCCCGGGCCCGTACGGGTTGAGGGACGGCTCGTAGCCTCCGCGCCGCACCTCGTCGCGGGTGGTGAGGTACCCCAGGTGGTCGTTCGCGCACGCGACGACCCAGGCGACGCCCTGACCGATCCCGTGGGACGGCGCCGCGCGCTCGAGGACGCCCGCGCCGAACGCCGCGGTGGGCTCGCCCGGCGCCGCAACCAGCCGCAGGCTGCCGATCCAGAGGCTCTGCCCTTCGGTGCGAGGGTTCCGCTCCGGCACCATCGCGGCCGACGTCCGGTCGCCCAGCAGACGGCCCGCGACGGTGAGGGGAAGGTGGGCCTCCCAGGCGGAGGAGAGGAGCCGAGGCCCGTCCTCGGCGCCGAAGGTCCCGGGCACGTCGATCGCCGTCGCCTTCCCCCGCGCCTCCATCGCGCGCTCGGCGACGAGGCCGCCGTACGACGCCACGCGCGCGAAGCCGTCGCCGACGCCGCCCGCGGGCGAGACGTCCCCGAGCGCGCCCTGGAGCACCATCGCCGTCGCGCCGGGCAGCGCCTTCTCGATCGCATCGCACGTGGCGCCGGGCCACTCGGCGCTGATCTCCCGCACGTCGGAGCCGAGGATCGTCGGGTGCGCCGCGAAGTGGACGACGAGGCCCAAGGGCTTGCCGTCGAGCCCGTCGGCCCGCAGGACGGACAGCTGATCGGGGACGGGGCCGCCCTCGATCGCGCGGTTGCGCTGGAGGCCGGGCGCGGCCACCGCACCGAGGGACAGCTTCGCCGGCTGCTTGGCGTCCTCCGCCTTCGCGACGGCCTCGGCGATGCCCTTCGTCGTCGCCTCGAAGAGCGCGCGGTCGTAGAGCCCCATCATCGGACGGAACAGCGGCGACCGGGTGAGGCCGCCGGGGCCCGTGTGCGTGTGCGTGGCCGCGAGCAGGAGGTTCGTGGTCGAGAACCCCCGCGCCCCCAGCGTTCCCACCACCGCCGCCTTCGCCTCCTTCGAGATGCCGACGAGGTCGGCGCTGACGATCGCGACCTTCTCGGTGCCCCGGGCGATCACCATCGCGCGCGCCTTCACCGGATCGTGGACGCCCGTCGAGAGCTTCCCGAACCGCTCCGCGTACCCGCCGAGCGGCACCGGGCGGTCCGGGGTGAGGTCCACGACCCCGAACCCGACGAGGTAGGGGCCCGGGTCGTCCCCTGCCCGCGCGCGCGGGGTCGGCATGGCGAGGAGGACCAGGGCGAGGGCGAAGAGCCGGTACGGGGCGCGCATGTAGCTGAACGTACGGTACCCGGCTCGAGTCCACCATGTGGTGGAGTCAAGGCAGGTCCCGCGCGGTTACTCCCCCGGTGGTGTGCCCGCCGTGGGACCCGGGTGACCACTTCCGGGTACAGCCGCGGAGGGGATTGGGGGGGCGGCGGGGGCCGAGAGGAGGAAGTGGGCCTGGGGGCGTGAGTTACGACGGGCGCGGGTCCAGCCGATCGATTGGCACGGCGCGTGTACTACTCCTCCCGTCCGTCAGGAGTTCATCGCCATGATCAAGGTCCTCGCAGGTCTCGCGGTTGCGGCTGCCTCGGCTCTCTCTCTCTCTCCGAAGGCAGACGCCGCCCCGATGACCCCGATCCAGATCTCCGCCGTGCCGGGCGGGTATGTGGGTGTGGGGATCGGCGTCGGTGGCGGTGGCTACTACGGCGGCGGCTACGCCCCCTCGGGCTACTACCGCACGGAGTACCAGTGGGTGCCCACCACGGTCTTTGCGGGCTACGACGTCTACGGACGTCCGGTCTACACGACCCAGTACGTCCAGCAGGCGTACCAGGTGTGGGTGCCCACGTACCCGGCCTACGCTCCCCGGTACTACGCCGGTCCCCGGGTGTCCTGGGGGGTGGGCTTCGGCTACGGACGGCGCTGGCGCTAGCCGGCTCCGACCGTGACCGACGCGAGTCGGTGATCGTTCTCTGCGCGGGTCGAGCTCATCCTGCCTGCCCAACCCTCCCAACCGAGTTCCCCGCGCCCCCGGGATCGCAAGATCCCGGGGTTTTTCTTTTCCCGAGACCGCGGCCGTTGACGGCCGGGGTGCGCGGCGGGTGAGGGTCGCGCAACGCGCCCCTGCCCCGCCCTCGTCCTCCTCGCGGACTCGTCGTCCTCGGGGGACTCGTCGGCGTGCCTCGAAGGCACGCGGTCCTCGTCCCCGCTTCCGCGGCCGGCAACGGGACGCGGTCTCGAGGTGCTCGCGGCCGTTGACGGCCGGGGTGCGCGGCGGGTGAGGGCCTCGCGGACCCGGCCCCACCGTGCGCCCGCGCACGGGGGAGCGCACGGCGCGCGTTACTTCGCGGGCGCGGCCGGGGCGACGTGCGCCTTGAGCCGGCACTGACGGCAGACGACCACCGTCCCGCCCTCGATGCCCTCGTCGCCCCACGGATCGACGATCTGGCTCGCGACCATGGCGGGGACGCCGCCGCGGCCGGGACCCGGCAGCGCGCTCGAGAGGCGGTCGCGGTCGCTCTGAACGAACGTGTAGGTCTCGGTCGGCGAGATGAGCGAGGCCGCATTCATGATGGAGTGGCTGACGGACGGCTCGGTGTGATCGAGGCTCAGGGAGTGCCCGATCTCGTGGGCGGCCACCGCCGCGAGCGTGCGCCCGTACCCCTCTCCGATGTTGCGCAGGAGCGTCGTGCGGGCGCCGCCCGGGGGCGTCGTGCCGTAGAGCAGCGCCTTCAGCGCGGTCACGTCGGCCGAGGTGATCGGCGCGTCGCGCAGCTGGGTCCCGTAGGCGCCCACGAAGAAGTCCGCGATCTCGTCCACGAACACGCCGAGGTCGCCCGTCGTGGACGACGTCGTGTTGTTCTCCTGGGTCGGGTTCGTGGAGGTGTCGAGGTAGGCGGTGCCGATCACCTGCGTGCCGCTGCCCGCGATCATGCCCATGATGTTGTACTGGTTCGTGCCGCCGCGGAGGGTGCGGCCGTCCGCCGGCGCGAAGTGCGGGGCCACGGGCTCGACGTACGGGAAGGAGATGGCGAACCCGCCGCTCAGGGCCGACCCGTCGGCCGCGTTCCCGTACATCACGTTGATGTAGCGCAGGGTCTGCTGGCGGACGTAGGCCTTCGCGACCTCGTCGGCGGTCGTGCCCGTGACGCCGGTGCTGGCCGGGCTGCGCATGCCGATCGTCACGAGCGCCTTGTCGAAGTCGCTCGCGTAGATGTGCCCCGTGTCCTTCTTGCCCTGGAACTTCAGGTACCAGACGTCCGTGTTCGAGAACCGCGCCGTCATGTTCCGGACGGGGTTGGTGAACACCGGGACGTCGAGGGTCTTCGTGAGGTCGTTGCTGCCCGTGGCGAGGATCCGGTCGGTGCCGGTGCCGTTCCCGGGCACGTAGATCGCGGACGTCGCGCCCGTGCTCGTGATCGTGCCGCCGCTCGCGTTCGTGACGAACGAGAACGTGATCGTCGGGGCGCCGACGCCGGAGATGGGGTAGCTCTCCCCGGTCCAGGCCTCGCCCCAGTGGAGGAGCGCGACCGAGGCGTCGAACGTCGAGACGAGCAGCGAGTACGTCGCCATGTCCGACGAGCCGGCGCCGTCGGAGACGCCGATGTCGAAGCCGTAGTTGCCCGGGACGGTCGGGGTCCCGGAGAGCAGCCCCGCGTTCGACAGGGTGAGGCCCGTGGGCAGCTGGGAGCCCGCGAGCACCGTCCAGGTGTAGGGGGCCTTGCCTCCGGTGGCGGACAACGACACGGAGTACGGGACGGAGAGACCCGCGCTCGGCAGCGATCCGGTCCCGATCTGGACCGCCGAGGGTGCCCGGGGGCTGTCGTTGCCCGCCCCGCCGCCGCCGCATCCGGGGGTGCCGAGGAATGCGAGCGCGAGCCCGAGGACGAGGCCGGCACGGGGAGCGCGGCGGCTGCGCGACGGGGCAGGGCGGTGGGGCAGGGACATGGCAATCCTCGCGGGGACGTAGACCGCCTGCGCTCCGAAGCCGGGCCCTGGTCGGGGGCGTCGAACGTGCCGCCACCTCCTTAGGGGGAGGCCGCGGCCCCGGGCGCAGGTACGTCGTGCCCGGGCGGAGTGCGCGAGTCCCCATCGGCCGTCGCGGCGGACGACCTTCGGGCGAATCCCGGCCTCCGGCTGCGGACGGAACCTCCCGGCGGAGGTGACGGGACTAAAGTCCCGACTGCTGTTGCGCCCGCTAGACGTCGATATGAACGTCGGCGCCGAGTCTACCCCGGTAGGGGGCGAGGGCGGGCTCGACGTGTTCGGCCAGGAACCGGTCCACCTGCCGGGGGGCCATCCCGACGAACCGGAGGGGGTCCACCATCCCGTCGATCTCCCCCCGCACGGCGGCGAACCCCTCGTCGCCCTTCAGCCGTGCGAGGAGGTCGTTCGGCTTCCCCTCGAGCACGGTCTTCCGGGCGTCGAGGCTGTGGCGCCGGATCCGCTCGTGGAGCTCCTGGCGGTCGCCTCCGGCGCGCACGCCGCGCATGAGGAGCTCCTCGGTCGCCATGAAGGGCAGCTCGGCCTGGAGCCGGGCCCGCACCACCGCCTCGTTCACGACGAGCCCGCGGGCGACGTTGCTCGCGAGCCGCAGGATCGCGTCCGTCGCCAGGAACGCCTCCGGCAGGAACAGGCGCCGGGCCGCCGAGTCGTCGAGCGTGCGCTCGAGCCACTGGGCGGCGGCGGTCGCCCCCGCCGCGGGGACGAGGGTCAGCAGGAAGCGCGCGATCGAGGTCATGCGCTCGGAGCGCATCGGATTGCGCTTGTAGGCCATCGCGCTGGAGCCGATCTGCTCGGCCTCGAACGGCTCCGCGAGCTCGTTGTTGCCCGAGAGGAGGCGCACGTCGTTCGCGAGGCGCGTGACGCTGATCCCGATCCCGCCGAGGACGGACATGACCTTGTAGTCGGCGCGCCGGGAGTAGGTCTGGCCCGAGACCGGCACCGGGGCGGCGAAGCCCGCGCGCCGCGCGACGTCGCGGTCGAGCTCCTCCACCTTCTCTGCGTTCCCGTCGAACAGGGACAGGAAGGACGCCTGCGTGCCGGTGGTGCCCTTGCTGCCGAGGAACGGCACCTCCTCGATCGCGCGGCGCACCTCCTTCAGGTCGTCGAGCAGGTCGAGCAGCCAGAGGCACGCCCGCTTGCCCACGGTCGTCGGCTGCGCCGGCTGGTAGTGCGTGTACGCGAGGCAGGGGACCGCACGGTGCTTCGCCGCGAAGGTGGAGAGGGCAGCGATGGCTTCCGCGAGCCCCAGCTCGACCAGGCCGAGGGCCTCGCGCACGAGGAGCGCGTCGGCGTTGTCGGTGACGTAGCAGGAGGTCGCTCCGAGATGGAGGATCGCGCGCGCCGACGGGGCCACGTCGCCGAAAGCGTGGACGTGCGCCATGACGTCGTGCCGGAAGCGCTTCTCGTACCGGGCCGCCGCCTCGAAGTCGATCGACTCGAGGCCGTCCCGCAGCTCCTGGAGCTGCGTCGGCGTGATGGCGAGCCCCAGCGCGTGCTCCGCCTCGGCGAGCCAGATCCACAGCCGGCGCCACGTGAGGATGCGGTGTCGGGCGGAGAAGAGCCGCCGCATGGCGGGTCCGGCGTAGCGGGTGGCGAGGGCGTTCTCGTACTCGTCGTGGGACGTCATGCGCGGCATTCTGCCCGGACGAGGCCGCGGACGCGCCTGAGCGCACCCCCGGTGCGGGGGCCCACCGCGTCCGCCCCGTCGAGCGGTCCCTACGCCAGCCGGACGTCGTCGAGCACGCCGCCCGCGACGAAGCCCGCCCGCCCGGCCGCTCGGGTGGCCGCCTCGTCGTCGGGCAGGGTCAGCACGGCCCCGAGGGCGTACTCCGTCCGCGCGACGTAGGCCGCCGACCGCATGAGCGCCGTGCCGATGCCGCGTCCGCGGGCTCGGGGGTGGACGCCCAGGTCGGTCATCTGCACGCGCCGTCGGGACACCCCTTCCACGCGGAACATGCCGACGGGGCCCCGCTCGTCCTCCACCAGCCACACGTGCCCCGACTGAGCGGGACCCGCGAGGTCCGGGGCGTCCGCAGCGTCGCCGGCCCCGTCGCGGTCGCTCTCGCTGCGCAGCTGGTCCAGGCGCTCCCACTCGTCGGCTCGAGCCAGACGCAGGCGCGGATGCGGGATCGGCGGATCGTAGTCGTAGAGGAACACGCGCCGCCGGAAGCCCGGCAGGCGGCGCACCGCGAGCATGGGCTGGCCTTGGAACACCTCGTCGAGGGTTTCGGGCTCGCCGAGGAGCCGCATCACGCGCTCGGGCTCTCCCAGGAACGGGGGAGGCTGTCCGGGCGCCGCCGCAACCACGAGCAGCCCACTCTGGTCGTGCAGCGCCGCCAGCGCGGTCGGGTCGCCGTCGCGGGTCGAGGAGACGGTGACCCTCCAGGAGCGTCGCGCCCCCGGAGGCAGCTCCGCCCACTCGAGGAGCGTCGCCGCCAGCCAGGAGAGGCCGGGCGTCGTGTCCTCGAGGAAGCGCGCCCAACGGTCGGGGCTGCCGGTGTAGGTCGTCGTCGTCGCCACGCGGATCTGCCTCGGGGGCCCCTGCACGGGCCCCCCTTGCGGGAGGGTCGGGCGGGGAACACCGGGGCTCGCGCCCCGGCGCCCCCAGACATCCTCGGCCAATCCGCCCCTCGCGATGGAGCCCCATTCCGGCCGACCCACGGAGTGGGCCCTGCCGCCAGGCGTCCCTAGCCGATCTCGGGAGGGAGCGTGACTCCGAAGCCCCCCTCTTCTTCCCGGAAGAGCGCCAAGAAGCGGTCGGCCGCCTCGCGCTCGATCTTTCCCTTGCGCAATGCAACTTCCACCGTCTTGCGCGCGAGCGCCACGTACAGGCGGACCAGGTCGCCCGGGGCGCGCCGCAGCGCGGCGAGGTGGCCCTTCACGGTGCCGAGGTCTCCCCGCGAGATGGGACCCGTGAGGGCGTCGGGCAGGCCGACGGTCTCGAGGTTGCGGACGGTGCCGTGGACGAGCGGCAGGAGCGCCGGCATGGCGACGTCGGGGGGGACGCCGGCCTTCACCATGAGGGCCGATGCGTAGTCCACGAGCGTCACGAGGAAGTTGGACGCCGCGCATGCCGCGGCGTGATAGAGCGACTTCTGCGCCGAATCGAGGGGGACCGGCCGCCCGTCGATGGAGAGGACGACGCTGCGCAGCACGTCCACGGCCTCGGTGTCGCCCTCGAGGAAGTAGAACGAGCCCGGGAGCGAGGCGATCGCGGTCTCGACGTCGGCGAAGGTCTGGAGCGGGTGGATCGACCCGGGCCACCCGCCGCCCGCGCGCACGCCCGCGAGCACGCCCGCGGGAAGCGCGCCGGAGCAGTGCGCCACGACGGCACCCCGGCGCAAGGCGCCGCCGGAGGCGACCTGGATCGCCACCACGGGGATGGCGCGGTCGGGGACGGCGAGGAGCACGAGATCGGCGCCGAGGGCCGCGAGGCCCGCGTCCCCGACCACCTGGACGCCGCCGAGGAGCGCGGCGCCCGCCCGGGCGGACTTCAGCGTGCGGCTCGAGATCGCGACGATGTCGTGCCCGGCGCGCTGGAGGAGCGTGCCGAGGGAGGTCCCCAGGATGCCGGCGCCGATGATTGCGATCTTCATGGAGGGGGACGCCATCCCCGGTGGAGGAGGGCATCGCCGGGGAGCGTACTAGCCCCGCAGGGCCTGGTCCATGGTCCGGCCAGGGCTCATCTCCGGGCAGCCTTTCCCCCCGGCCGTGGTCGAACTCGAGGGTGGGAGGGCCGTC
>CAZJJQ010000071.1:8943-10860 GCA_964546345.1 uncultured Planctomycetales bacterium | reverse complement strand
CCCGCCCCCCGCCCCCCCCCCCCCCCGGACGGTATCCCCCCCAGGGCCCCGCACGCGTGGTCCGCCGCCCCGGCTCCGACGCCGGGTGCTTTCGTAGGTCGGCGCCGACGGGCCGGGTTTCCTCTCCGGCGCCATGGCCATCGAAACGCTGCTGCCCACCGAGCGATCCCTCGCCGGCGCCACCCGAACGATCCTCGACCGCCTGCTCGGCGCGGGCTACGAGAACATCGACGCGCCCGAGGACAAGCGCATCGAGATCGACTGCCTCGACGGGGAGTCGGGCGAGGAGTGGGGCGTGGTGGCGCCCGAGACCACGGCGATGGCCTTGTTCACGCGCATCAAGGAGACGCCGACCACCGTGCGGGTGAAGATCGGCCTGCGGTCGGGGCACATCATCCTGTTCCCGGGGTTCGTCGTGCTCTCGCGGCCGGGCGACGACTTCGAGGCCTTCGAGGACGACCCGCGCGCGCAGGCGATCTTCCTGCGCGAGGGCTACGAGCTCGCTCGGCACCTGGGCGCCACCGAGCTCATCGTGGCCGGCGATGCCGCGAGCGACTTCATCGGGACCGACGCGACGACCTGGGTGGGCCTGAAGGACGTGCTCGAGGAGGAAGAGATCCCCCACCGCCTCCAGCCGGTGCCGAAGGCGAGGTAGCGGGGCGGCGGTCTGCGCAGGGAGACGGGGGGCGGCGGGGGCAGGGGGAGGGCCCTTCGCGCGCGGGCGGGTCGTCCGCCTTGCGGCATTTGTCCCCGTGGACCCCGCGGACGCCGATCGCTACCCTGCGCGACCCGCGGAGATCCCCCATGCGCGCGTGCACCTTCCTGATCGCGACCCTCACGTTCGGCGCGTCGTTCGCCGCCTCCGCCTGGGCGTCGGACGCGGCCGCTCCCGAGGCGCCCCCGTCGGCCGACGTCGCGCGTCCCGTGGCGCAGCCGTCGTCCGGCCCCAGGGCGACCGAAGCCGCCCCCCTCGACTCCGGCACGCGGCTGCTGCTCCGCGACCCCGACCCGCTCGCGATCGTGCCCGCGAGCATCGGCGTGCGCCCCGGCACGGTGGCGCTCTGGACCACGCCGAGGTACCCGCAGCGAGGGACGGGGGAGCCGTCCCGAGGCGTTCAGGGGCCGGCGCCCTCCCTGGCCGCGGCCGCGCCGTCGCCCGCGCCGGCCGGGGAGGGCGGGGGGGATGAGGACCTCGCGAAGAAGCTGTCGAACCCCCTCGCCGCGATGATCAGCGTGCCGTTCCAGTGGAACCTCGACGAGGGCTACGGCTCCACGGGCGACGGCCAGGTCATGCGCCTGAACGTGCAGCCGGTGATCCCGATCTCGTTGAACCCGACCTGGAACCTGATCTCGCGCACGATCGTGCCGCTCGTGTGGCAGGAGGACATGTTCCCCGGCGACTCGGGCGCCTTCGGGCTCGGCGACACCCTGCAGAGCCTGTTCTTCTCGCCGAAGGAGCCCACCCGAGGAGGGCTCATCTGGGGCGTGGGCCCCGCGCTGCTGCTCCCGACCGCGACGGAGGACCGCCTCGGCGGCGGGAAGTGGGCGGCCGGTCCGACGGTCGTGGGCCTCGTGCAGCAGCACGGCTGGACGTACGGCGTGCTGGCGAACCACCTGTGGTCGTTCGCGGGCGACGAGGCGCGGCCGGACGTGAGCTCGACGTACGTGCAGCCGTTCCTCGCCTATGCGACGAAGACCGCGTGGACGTTCACGGTCAGCTCCGAGACGACCTACGACTGGGAACGCGAGCAGTGGTCCGTGCCGTTCATCGGCATGGTCAGCAAGATCGTGAGGATCGGGAAGCTGCCGGTCAGCCTCGGCGTCGCCGCCCGCTACTGGGCCGAGGCGCCGCAAGGCGGCCCCGAGGGCTGGGGCCTGCGCCTCGTCGTCACCTTGCTGCTGCCCAAGTAGGCGCCC
>CAZJJQ010000071.1:0-8843 GCA_964546345.1 uncultured Planctomycetales bacterium | reverse complement strand
CTCCGACGCGGCTATGTTCCTGGCACCCGGGAGCCCGCCGTGTCGATCCACCGCCGGACCGTCCTCCGCCTCGCCGCGCTCTCGACGGCCTCCGCGCTCCTGAAGCGGCTCCCGACGGCCCGCGCCGACGACGAGCACGCCGCCGAGCGCATCCTCGTGATCGGCGCGGGGGTCGCGGGGCTCGCGGCGGCCCGTGCGCTCGCCAAGGCGGGGCGCAGGGTGATCGTGCTCGAGGCGCGGGATCGCGTCGGGGGCCGCGTGGTCACGAGCCGCGCGTGGCCCGACCTGCCCTGCGACCTGGGCGCCTCGTGGATCCACGGAGCGCGGGGAAACCCGCTCATGGACCTCATCGAGCCCTGGGGGCTCCCGACGAAGGCCACGGATCCGGACGAGGCCACCGTGCACCGCGCCGACGGCCATCGCCTCACCGAGGAGGAGGTCGCGCGCGCGGAGAGCCACGCCCGGCGCATCCTCGACGGGGTGAAGGCCGCACGGGACGCCGAGGACCGGTTCCCCGAGGCGCGTGCGCTGGGCCCCGTGATCGACCGCCTCCTCGGCGAGGCGAAGCTCGACGCCGTCCTGCGTCGGGACGTCGAGCAGATCCTCGTCTCCTCGATCGAGCTCGAGTACGCCGCGGACCTCGGCGAGCTCTCGCTGATGCACTTCGACGCCGCCTCGGGCCACGGAGGCGCGCACCTGCTGCTCCCCCGGGGGTACGACGAGGTGCCCCGCCGCCTCGCGGAAGGGCTCGACGTCCGCCTGGGCCAGGTCGTCACCTCCATCGAGCACGACGACGCACGCGTCGTGGTCCGCACGAAGCAGGGCTCCTTCGAGGCCGACCGCGCGGTGGTCACCCTTCCCCTCGGGGTGCTCCAGCAGAAGGGGGCCGTCGTCTTCAAGCCCGGGCTCCCGGAGTCGAAGCGGGCCGCCATCGCGCGGCTCGGCATGGGCGTGCTCGACAAGCTCTGGCTGCGCTTCCCCCGCGCCTTCTGGGGTGATCGCCCGCACGACCTGATCGGATTCGTCGGGGCGGAGCGGGGCGCATGGCCGGAGACCGTGGACTTCCACCACGTGCTCGGGAAGCCCGTCCTGCTCTGCTTCCAGGCCGGCTCGACCGCCCGGGCCGCCGAGGCGCTCCCGGACACGAAGCTCGTCGAGGGCGCCATGGCCTTCGTCCGCGCCGCCTTCGGCAAGGGCGCCCCCGACCCGGTGGCGTGGCAGGCGACGCGCTGGGCGTCCGACCCCTTCGCGCGCGGCTCCTACTCCTACTTCGCGCACGGGTCCGTGCCCGAGGACGTCGAGGCGCTGGCCGCACCGATCGCGGACCGCGTCTTCTTCGCGGGCGAGGCCACCTCGGGCGACCACCCGGCGACCGTGCACGGCGCGTACGCGTCGGGGCTGCGGGCCGCCGAGGAAGCGCTGGACGTCTGACGCCGGACGGCGCCCCCCCACGGCTCGCGAGCCCTGGGGCCCGTCCGGCACGGGCCGGATCCGCCCCCTGAACCCTTGACTCCCGCGCGCCGATCCGGCGAAGTCAGGGCCTCCCCGCCGCGGCCAGGGGGATGCCGAGGGAAACACGGCCGCATCTCCCCCCCGCCGGACTCCGGCGACTCCGGAGGTCCTCCATGCCTGCCCCCGCGTCCCCTCCGCCCGAGCGGACGACGCTCCTCACGCACCTCCGCCGCGCCCTCGGCTGGAACCTCGGAGGGGTCACCCCCTCGACGCAGGAGCTCGCAGCGCTCCACGCCGCCGGGGTCAAGGACCCGGTCGTACAGCGATACGCCGCGTGGCGCCGCAGCCTCATGCTCGTGGCCATCGTGCCGACGCTGGCGGTCTGCGCCCTCGGCGTGCTCGACGCCCTCGACGACGGCTGGCACGAGCTGGCCCCCCTGGCCGTGGGGCTCTCCGCCGCCTGGCTCCTGTCCGGCGTGGCCCTCCTGTACGCGTGCGCGCAGGGCGCCCGGCGATGGACGCAGCCCGGGACGTCCGCGCGGGTGCTCCGGCTCGCATGGACGGTGTCGTTCCTGATCCCCGTCGTGTTCGCGCTCCTCCCCCCCGGCCTCGCGTTCAAGGCCCACGTGGAGCCCCCGTCGGGCGCGCACGCGGCCGACAAGCTCGAGAGCCTGATGAACATCGCGTTCGAGCTCATGCTCGCGAGCGGCATGTTCCTGAGCCTCCTGCCTGCCGTGCTGTCGGTCATCCCGGGCGCGGTGAACGGGTGCCTGCGGATCAAGTCCCTCATGCCTGCCGCCCAGCTCCCGGGCTGGCTCCTCGTCTGCGGCGCGCCGCTCTTCCTGCTGTTCTGGCTCGTGATCCTCGTCGTCGCCAACCAGGCGTTCCAGAGCCCGCTGCTCGTGTGGGGGATCCTCCTCTGGGCGGGCGGTCCCGTCGCGTACGCGATCCACGCCCGCGTGTTCGTCCAGTCCCAGATCACCGACGGGGACGCGGCGCGGATCGGCCGCGTCAAGCGCATCGTCGGGATGGTCTCGCTCGCCGGGATCGCGCTGCTCCTCGTGTTCGCGACCCGGTCCCAGGTGGCGGGCATGACCCCCCTAGGATTCGAGCGGGCGGACGCCCTCAGCACCCGGATCGAGGGCCTGTTCGAGGCCTCGGACGACGCGAGCCTCGAGGCCGCGCACCAGGCCTTCGACCGCGCGACCTCCATCGCCTACGCCTTCGACCTCTCGTCGTACCAGCTGGTGATCGACTTCCTCGCGAAGCTGCTCCTGGTCACGGCCGTGTTCGCCGACCTCGTGCTCCGCGCCACCCTCGCCGCCTGGCGGAACGACCGGAGCCTGCGCGGGCACGCGCGGGCCCAGGGCTACGACGAGAGCGCGGCGGCCGCGGTCGCGGCCATGGGCGCGGCCTCCAACGCGGGGGCGTAGCGGGCGGGAGCGGCGCCTCACGGAGTCCCCGCCCCCCCACCCGGCCGACCGGCCGACACCGGACCCCGCGGACGCCCGGGATGGTCGGAGCCGGTGGAGGGAGGCACGGCCATCCACCGGGTTCCAGGCTGCAGCGACGCCCGGCCGGCGTTTGGAGGGGGCGGGGCCGCCACGCCCCCCGGAGGAGCCCATGACGTCGCGCGCCGCGCTGCCCCCCGTGACCCTCGCCCGCCGGGCCCTCGCCCCTCTGGTCCTGGGGTCCCTGGTCCTTGCGTCTCCGCTCCTGGGGGATCGCGGGCTCGCATCCGCCCGGGCCGACGTCGTCACGACGAAGGAGGGGCTGGTCCTCGAGGGGGCGGTCACCCGCGAGAAGGACGGCGGCGTCACCGTCGCCACGGCCACGGGAGCCGTGCGACTCGCGGCCGGCGAGGTGGCTTCGGTGGTCGCGGGGGAGGGCCCCCGCGCCGCGGCGGAGAAGGCGCGCGCCGCGCTCGCGAAGGACGACGCGACCGGCCACTTCCGGATGGCGCTGTCCTGCGAGGCCCAGGGCCTCCCCGACCTGGCGCGCGAGGAGTACGCCGCGGTGCTCGCCCTCGAGCCGGACCACCCCGCGGCCCGGCGCGCGCTCGGCTACGAGAAGGTCGGCGATCGCTGGATGACGGTCACGGACGCGCGGCGCCGGAAGGGCCTCGTGCTCTACCAGGGTCGCTGGCTGCTCGCCCCCGAGGTGGACCTGCTCGCGCGGGGGAAGAAGCAGGTGGTCGTCAAGGACCCCCCGCTCGTCCAGGCGATGATGACGGCGGCGACGAAGCCGGCGCTCCGGCCCGCGGCCGAGGCGCGCATCACGCGCGCGAACGCGGTGGACCGCGTCGAGGCGGCCCGGGCGCTGCTCGTCCACAAGGACCCCACGGTCCGCCGATGGGCCTGCCACGAGCTCGAGAAGCTCGGCGACGAGAGCGCGCTGCGGACGTTGGTCGCCGTCTCCTGCCGGGATCCCCATCCGGCGGTCCGGGACGCGGCGGTGAGGGCGGCGGCGACCTTCGGGAACGACGACCTGGCGATCCCGCTGGTGCGCGCGCTGGGGTCGGAGCACCTGGGCATCGTGGCGAACGCGGGCCGCGCCCTCGGCGTCCTGGGTGACGTCCGCGCCGTGGGCTACGTCATCAAGCGCATCGTCAGCCACGGCAGCTCTCCGGGCGCCTGGTTCGCCGACGAGACCCAGCAGGCCTACATCCGGGACTTCGACGTGGAGGTCGCGCAGACGAGCTTCATCGCCGACCCGATCATCGGCACGATCCAGGAGGGCGCCGTGTCGGACGTGAAGGTGCTCGACGCCACGATGGAGTGGACGATCGTCGAGCCCATCCTCATCCACACCTTCAACCGCCTCGCGCACGCGAGCGCGAAGAGCGTGGACGACGTGAAGGCGTGGGTGAAGGCGAACGGGTCGGACCTCCCCGACTTCTCCTCGAAGCCCGTCGAGCAGCGCGCCGCGACCGCGGACGCGCTCCCGGCGCCGGACACGTCGGACACGTCGGAGACGCCCCCGCCCCCCGCCCCCGCCGCCCCCCACCTCCCGGCCCCCTCCGATCCCGGAATGTCCTCGCGCTGACCCGCGGTCGGGCCCGCCGTTCACGGCGGTGCGGAAGCCTCGACTCCTTCACCGCCTCTCACCGCAGGTAGAGGGCGTGCTCGAGCGTGAGGATCGCGAGCGCCGTCGGCACCACGAGCCCCGTCTTCATGTTGCCGTGCATCCGGACGGGGATGGAGCCGGCCGCGCTCGCGCCCTGGACCTGCTGCTTCGCGAGGTCGAACGTCCAGCTGCGGAAGGGCTCCTCGAGCGCGGCGTTGAGCAGGATCGAGAGGCGCACGCCGTAGTAGAGCCCGTAGAGCTCCGGCGGCTTGTCGGGTTTGAGGCCGAGCAGGTACTTCTTCCAGGCCTCGGCGGTGGCCGGGTCCTTGTCCTTGCCCACCACGTGGCCGACGAGCATGCCGACGGGGGCGAGCGCGGGGCTCGGGCCGTTGCCGTAGACGTAGGAGAAGCGCACGTCGCCGATCCACACGTACCGCAGGAAGATCTCGAAGCCGCCGGCGAGGCGGGGCGGGATGTCGATGCCCGCGTTGCGCGCGGCCTCGACGGCCTGCGCGACCCAGCCGGTGACGGAGAGGTCGCCGCGCGGGTCGTTGGGCCCGTAGCGGTAGCCGCCGAGGGGACCCTGCGTCTGGTCGAACCACGCGAGGCCCTTGCGGACCGCGGCGCGGAGGTCCTCCGAGCCCGTGGACTGCGCGCCCTGGGCGAGCGCCATGAGGCCGATCGCGTTCGAGTACTGCTGCCCGCTGCTGGTCCAGGTGCCGTCCGGCTTCTGCTTGCTGCGCAGGTACTCGAGACCGCGGCCGAGATACGGGTCGAACCAGCCGTTGGGGTCCTGGTCGCGGAAGTCGAGGAACGCGAGGACCGCGAGGCCGGTGGCCGCGATCATGTACGCGTCGCCCGTGGACTCGACCTTCGCGAGGCAGGTCGGGTCGTGCTTGAGCGCGGCGCAGCGATCGACGGCCCCCTGGTCGGAGAACGACCCGTCGTCGCGCTGGTGGAGCGCGAGCCACGCCAGGCCCGCGTGGATGGAGTCGAGCAGGCCGATGGCGTTGCGCTGCCGCAGCTTCTCGAGCTCGTCCACGCGCCGCCGCTCCGCCTCGTCCACGCTCGCGATCGGCGGGTTCTTGTCGTCCTTGCGCCGCCGGCGGCGGTCCTCGATGAACGCGCGCAGCACCGGGTCGGCCCCGTCCTTCGCGCCCCCCGAGCCGGGCGCGCCGGGCAGCAGGAACCGTCGCAGATGGCGGGTCAGCTGGTCGAGGTCCGCCTCGTTTCCCGACCGCGCGAGGACCTCCGCCGTCGCCGCCAGCTTGCCGTCGATGAGCTCGCGCTGCGCGTCGGAGAGCTTCGCGACCGCGAGCGCCTTCTCGAGCTCGGCCTGCCGCTTCCCCGCCAGGACGGCCGTCTCGATGCGCGCGACGATCGCCAGCCTCGCGGGGTCGGTCGCGAGCTCGGGCAGCTCCTTCGCGAGCGCCTTCCACGCCGCCAGCGCCTCGGCGTGGCGCCCCTCCCGCTGCAGCCGGAGCACCTCCGCCCACCCCACCTCGAACCGCTCGCGCCGCCGCTGCCGCGCCGCCTCCGCCGCGTTCCCGAGCGCCGCGAGCGACGGGGGGGCCGCGGACGGAGCGTCCGCCGCGGGCCCGGCCGGGGGGGATGCCGGGAGCTCCGGCTCGTGGACGGCGACCTCCTCCGAGGTGCCCGCCAGGACGACGTAGGCCACTCCGCCCAAGGCGGCCGTCAGCAGCGCGGCAAGCCAGGCCGTGGTGGACAGGGCGAAGCCTCGGACGGCACCCCGCCGTCGCAGAGGAAGATACCGAGGGTCGGACCCGGGACCTCCGTCCCGCCCCCCCGGGCCGGGAGGGCCCGCAGCAGGAGCTCCGCCACGCGGAGGCCCGTGGGGAGGTGGGGGGCGCGGGGGGAGGGGGCGTGCGGCGGTGCCCGGTGAAGCCCGGCCGCCCGCCGAAGAGGAAGGATCTTCAAGAGGCAGCCCGCCGTCCTACCCGTCCTTCCGCAGACGCACGAGCAACCCCGCCACGTCGGCCCTCCACGCCTCGGCCCTTTCGGTCTCGTCCCAGGCGTCGGCGAGCTCCGAGTCCTCGAGGATGCGCTCGACGGCGAGGCGCGCACGCCGCCCCAGATCGTGGTGATGGGCGAGATGCTTGGCCTTCGTCCACGACCGGACCGCCTCGGGGATGTCCTTGCGCGGCTTCCCGCGGGCGGCGGCCACCACCTCGGCGGCGGCGATCGCGATCACCGCGTCGCTCGCGCCGATGGGGTCGTCCGGTGAACCTTCGGCCACCGCGTCGATCGCGGTCTCGACCAGGTCGGCCCCGTCGGACTCGACCAGCTCGGCCACCCACGCCTCGGCGTCGGGGTTCTCGAAGCTGCCGACGCCGTGCTCGCCCATGACGGCCTCCTCCTCGCGGAGGTCGCCGTCTCCTTCGTCGTCGTCGCCGTCGTCGTCTTCGCCGCCGTTCCCGTCCTCCTCGGAGTCGTCGCCCTCGTCGGAGGTCTCGGCCTCGTCGTCGAGGTCGTCGAGCTCCTCGGCGTCTTCGTCGTCGGAGCCGGCGCCTCCGCCGATCATGACGGCTTCGCCTCGATGCGCGGGAAGAGGACCTCGGCCTTCGCCGTGGGCGCGCCCGGGACGAGCCCTCCCCAGATCAGGGAGGTCCGCAGGTCCGAGGCGGGCGTCACGCCGAGCTGTCGCAGGGCCGCCGGGCCCTTCTCGGGGAGGATCGGGGAGAGGGCGGTGGACGCGATCCGGCAGGTCTCCGCCAGCGTGTAGAGGACGTCGCGCAGGAGCCCGGCCTTCGTCGGGTCCTTCGCGAGCTTCCAGGGCTGGGTCGCGTCCACGAGGCGGTTGCCCGCCCGCAGGAGGTGCTGCACGTCCTCGCCGAGGCGGTGGAAGGCGACGTCGTCCACGAGGCCCGGCAGCGCGGTGAGGAGCACGCCCGCGAGCTCGCGCGGCTCCGTCGGTCCGCCGAGCTCGTGCTCGGGGACGGGGATCCGGCCCTCGGAGAACTTCCCGATCATGGTCAACGTGCGCGAGAGGAGGTTGCCCCACTCGTTGCCGAGATCGGCGTCGTAGCGGGCCCGGAAGCGCTCGTCGGAGAACTCGGCGTCCTGGCCGACGGCCATCTCGCGCATCAGGAACCACCGGAGGGCATCGGCGCCGTACGTGGCGGCATAGCCCATGGGGTCGATGGCGTTGCCGAGCGACTTCGACATCTTCGTGCCGGCGAGCGTCCACCAGCCGTGCGCGAGGATGGACCGCGGCAGCTCGACCCCCATCGCCATCAGCATGGTCGGCCAGTACACGCTGTGGGTCGTCAGG
Source organism: uncultured Planctomycetales bacterium (assembly GCA_964546345.1). Lineage (GTDB taxonomy): Bacteria > Planctomycetota > PLA2 > PLA2 > JAEUHO01 > JAYTCP01. The sequence goes on along the minus strand of CAZJJQ010000071.1, from coordinate 1,033 downwards.
ATGTCCTTGCCCATGAGGTGGACGTCCGCGGGCCACGTCCGCGCGAAGCGCTCGGCGTCGAAGTACAGCCCGGGGACGCTCGCGTAGTTGAGCAGGGCGTCGAACCAGACGTAGGTGACGTACGCGTCGTCGAAGGGCAGCGGGATGCCCCACGACAGGCGGCTCTTCGGCCGGGAGATGCAGAGGTCGTCGAGGCCCTTCGCCAGGAAGCCGAGCACCTCGTTGCGACGGTGCGCGGGGAGGATCTCGAGCCGCCGGGACTCGATGGCCTCGATCAGGCGCTCGCGGTACGCGCCCATCCTGAAGAAGTAGTTGCGCTCGGCGACGCGCTTGAGCTTGCTCCGGTCGAGCCCCTTCTCCTCGATCTCCGCCTCGGTGACGAAGACCTCGTCGCTCACGTGGTACCAGCCCTCGTACTCGCCCGCGTAGATCTCGCCCCGCTTCCAGAGGTCGGAGAGGGCCGCGGCGACCACGCGCTCGTGCCGGGGCTCGGTCGTGCGGACGAAGTCGTCGGGCTGCACGTTCAGCCGCACCCAGGCGTCCCGGAATCGCTGCTGGAGCTCGTCGCAGTGCTGCTGCGGGGGGATGCCCCGCTTCGCGGCCGCGTCCTGGGCCTTCTGCCCGTGCTCGTCCGTGCCCGTGAGGAAGAACACCTCCTGTCCGAGGCCGCGGCGGTAGCGCGCCAGCACGTCGGCCAGGATCGTGGTGTAGGCGTGCCCGATGTGGGGCACGTCGTTCACGTAGTAGATGGGCGTCGTGACGTAGAAGGTCTTCGCGGGCATGGCGATCCGAGCGTATCCGCAGTCCCGGCGAACGGCGGCTCGTGCCGGGGGTGCGCGGCGCGACGAGGGCCCCGGCCCCGCACCGTCGCGTCGGTGGCAGAATCCCCCCGTGCGCCGCGCAGGCCCCCGCCGCCTTCACGGTGGTGTTCCTACGCCACCGCAACGTCTGGCCGCTCGGCATCTGCCACGGCCTGCTCGGCGTCGTCTTCTACTCCTGGGTCCTGGGCCGCGACCCCTGGTGGGAGATGCTC
>CAZJJQ010000070.1:0-10873 GCA_964546345.1 uncultured Planctomycetales bacterium | reverse complement strand
GATGACGACGAGGTCCGACACGGTCATCCCTTCACGCACACGACCTGGCGGAGCTCGTGGACGACCTCGACGAGGTCCTCCTGGGCCGCCATGACGGCGTCGATGGGCTTGTAGGCGGCGGGGGTCTCGTCGATCACGTCGGCGTCCTTGCGGCACTCGACGGTGGCGGTGGCCGCGACGTGGTCGGCCACGGTGAAGCGACGCTTCGCCTCGTTGCGGGACATGGCGCGGCCCGCGCCGTGCGAGCACGACTCGAAGCTCTCGGGGCTGCCCTTGCCGCGCACGACGTAGGAGCGCGCGCCCATGCTGCCCGGGATGATCCCCAGGTCGCCGAGGCCCGCGCGCACCGCGCCCTTGCGCGTCACGAGGAGGTCGCGTCCGTGGTGGCGCTCGCGCGCCACGTAGTTGTGGTGGCAGTTGACGGCCTCGAGGTGCGTCTGGAACGCCGGCAGGCCCGGGACCGAGCGCACCGCCGCCACGACCTGGCGCATCATGGCCTCGCGGTTCTCGCGCGCGAACTCCTGGGCCCACGACACCGCGGCGACGTACTCCTCGAAGTGCGGCGTGCCCTCGTCGAACCATGCGAGGTCGGCGTCGGGCAGGTGCGCGTCGCGCGACGCGAGGAGGCTGCGGGCCTTCTCGATGAAGAAGCGCCCGATGCGGTTCCCCACGCCGCGGCTCCCGCTGTGCAGCAGGAACCACACGCGGTCCGAGCCGTCGAGACAGACCTCGATGAAGTGGTTGCCGGTGCCCAGCGTGCCGAGGTGGTTCTCGGCGGAGCCCTTCCCCAGGCGCTTGTGGCGCGCGACGAGGCGCTCGTATCCCGGGCGCAGACGGCCCCACGCCTCGAGCACCGCGGGGGGGAGGTCGTGCCACGCGCCGCGGTCGGCGGGGCCTCCGCCGTCGGTGCGCCCGTGGGGCACGCCCTTCTCGATGGCGCTGCGCACCGCGCGCAGGTCGTCGGGGAGGTGGCGCGCCTCGAGGCTCGTGCGCACGGCCATCATGCCGCAGCCGATGTCCACGCCGACCGCCGCGGGCACGATGGCCCCCTCGGTCGGGATCACGCTGCCCACGGTCGCGCCCATGCCCCAGTGCACGTCGGGCATGACCGCGACCCAGGGACCGACGAACGGCAGGCGCGCGACGTTCTCGAGCTGGGCGCGGGCGGAGTCCTCGAGGGGGACGCCGCGCACCCAGGCCTTGATGGGGACCCCGCCGTGGGAGTCGAGGGTGAGGTAGGAGGCTTCGGCGGACATGGGGGGAGTCTCGCAGGAACGGGGGAAAGGGGCGCGACGAGGGCTTGGCGAAGGCGGATCCTGCTCTGCCGTTGGAGCTACGGCCCCGGGTGGTGGAGCCGGCGGGACTCGAACCCGCAACAAGGACCTCCGCCGGCATTCGCGCCGGATGGGAGCGGTGCCTCCGAAGGACGAGGGGTGACGAGACGCGTGGGAGGTCGCTTGCGCGAGGCTCCCGTGGATGGAGTCCCGTCGGCATTCCCGAGGAGGGCACCGAAGGAGAGGCGGCCGCCGGGCGACGAGGCGTGGCGAGACCTTCCCGAGGGGGCTTGCGCCCCTCCGGGGCGGGATTCGAACCCGCTGTGTACCGTGGAGTCCCGCCGGCATTCGACCGGCGACCGCGAAGGGCATGGAAAGAGCGGAGGACGGGATTCCGGGGGCGGCGGGGGCACGATGGCCCCCGCCGCTCGCACTCCCCCCTCACGCCGCCGTCGGCGCGGAGAGGTCGACCGCGTGGATGGCGGCCACCCACGCGTCCGGCTCGAGGCGGCCCGCCGCGAAGTCCGCGACGAGGTCGAACACCGTGTCGGAGAAGCCGCCGACGTTGAGGACGTCGTGCCGCTCCGCCGCCTGGGTCGTGCGGTTGGGCTGCAGGTCCACGCACACCATCCGGGCGGACGGGTTGCGCAGCCGGAAGGCCGACCACTGCTCGAGCACCGCCGTGCCCAGGCCCGCGGCCGCATCGACCCAGGACTCGTTGTCGGAGAGGTAGACGACGAGGTCGGCGGAGACACGACGCTGGTTGAGCCGGAGGAGCGGCGCCGAGCAGCTCGTGCCGCCCGAGGGCAGCGCGGCGAGCCGCGCAGCGTTGCTGAGCACGGTGTCCCGGGGCTCGAGGCGGACGTCCACCACCTCCTGGTGGAAGGGCGTCACCACGGCACGCGGGTTCTTCCGCAGGATCGCCGCGGCGAACAGGGCCGCGACGTCGAGGCAGGTGACGGAGCTCGAGCCGCTCCCGCGCGCGCCCGTGACGGGCGAGCGCATGGAGCCCGACACGTCCACGAACACGTGGACGCGGCCGTCGATCGCGGGCACGTTGGCGAGGGCGACCTCGAGCGCCGTGTGGAGCGCGTCCTTCACCTCCGCGGGGATCGTGGCGTCGCACGCCCGGTAGGCGGCGAGGAGCTGGTACGGGAAGACGCGGGCGCGCAGGACCTCGTCCCGATCCGCCAGGCGCGCGGCGAGGGCCGCGGCGAGGCCGGGATCGGCGGCGAAGGCGCCGTGTCGGGCGAAGGTGGCGAGGTTCATGCGGGTCGTCTGCCAGGAGGCGCGGCGGGCGATGGACGCCCAGGCGGCTCCCGAGAGGGGAGCGGAGGTGAGCAGGAGGAACGGGACGTCGGGGACGTCGTCGGAGGGGGCGGCCTTCCAGGCCTCGTAGCGCTGCACGAGCCCCGGCAGGGCGCCGGCGTCGTGCGGGCGATCGAGGAGCCAGGCGTAGAGGGCCGATCGGGACGGGGTCGGGGGCGCCGGGTGGACCATGCGGATCACGTCGGCGAGGGACGGCGACGTCCCCACCGAGGCGCGGAGCACGGCCTCGTCGCTCCGCGCCTCGAGCCAGCCGCGGACGAGGCGGCGCGGCAGGGTGCCGAGCGACTTGCGCCCGGTCACGCCCGAACGGACGATCTGGACGAACGTGCGCAGCATGCGCCCGTCGTCGATCACGCGGGGGAAGACGGCGGCGAAGAGCGCCGGCGCCCGCGTGGCCAGGGTGGCCACGAGGAGGGCGGGGGCGTCCTTCATCCGGCCGCGGGCGCGCGCCACGACGGCCGCCTTCGCCACGAAGTCCGGCGTCACACGGCCGGCGAGCGAGAGCGTCTGCTCGAGCTGCTCCTCGGCCGTCGCGTAGAAGGTGCCCGCGAGGCAGCCCGTGGAGACGAGCTGGGCCAGCGCGTGCTCGGGGGAGAGCGCGTAGGCCGGGGCGCCCTCCGAGTTCGCCGCGTCCGCGGGGCGGACGAGCGGGCCACGGAAGGAGCGGAAGAGGTCGAGGAGGGCCATGGGGCACCGGGGTCGCGGGGAGATGGGAGACGGAGAGCGAGCGGTGTGCCACGGACGCGCGCACGCGCTCGCGCGCGCGAACGATCTCCGTATCCCCTGAACGGCACGCGACTTAGACCCATCGACGGCGTACGGAGGGTCGGCGCCAGGCCCCCGCCGCCCCCGCCATTCCGATTTCATTCCATCGTGAGTTATCCTATCGGATATGCCCCCCCGCCCCACCGTCGTCGTCGGCTTCCTCGGCTCGACGCTCGATTCGGCGTCGCCCCGGACGCGTCACGACCGCTGGCGTCCGACGGTGGACCTCTGCTCCCAGGACCACCTGCTCGTCCACCGCCTCGACCTCCTCCACGACCCACGGCACGCCGCCCTGGCGCAGGTCATCGCGGCGGACTGCCGTCTCGCGTCGCCGGACACCGAGGTGGTGCTCCATCCCTTCCCCCTCGCCGACCCGTGGGACTTCGAGGAGGTCTACGGCGCGCTCCACGACTTCGCGACGGCCCACCCCGTGGACCCGGAGAAGGAGGACCTGCTCGTCCACATCACGACGGGCAGCCACGTGGCGCAGATCTGCCTGTTCCTCCTGACCGAGGCGCGCTACTTCCCCGGCCGCCTCCTCCAGACGTCGCCGCCCCGGCGCAACGACCGGGGACCGCGGGGCACCGCCGCGATCATCGACCTCGACCTCTCCCGCTACGATCGGCTGGCGGCGCGGTTCGCCCGCGAGCGGACCGAGGGCGTGTCGATCCTCAAGTCGGGCATCCCGACGCGGAACGCGGCCTTCAACCGGATGATCGAGCGCATCGAGCGGGTCGCCGGGGCCACGCGAGCCCCCCTCCTCCTCCTCGGGCCCACGGGCGCGGGCAAGTCGAGGCTCGCCCGGCGGGTCTACGAGCTCAAACGGACCCGGCACGGGGTGACGGGCCCGTTCGTCGAGCTCAACTGCGCGACGCTCCGCGGCGACGCGGCCGCGTCGGCGCTCTTCGGGCACGTGCGAGGCGCCTTCACCGGCGCGGTGGCCGCGCGTCCGGGGCTCCTGCGGGCGGCGGACGGCGGCGTGCTGTTCCTCGACGAGATCGGGGAGCTCGGCCTCGACGAGCTGGCCATGCTGCTCCGGGCCCTCGAGGAGAAGGTCTTCCTGCCCGTGGGGTCGGTCCGGGAGGTCCGGAGCGACTTCCAGCTGCTCGCCGGCACGAACCGGGATCTCGCGCTCGCGGTGCGCGAGGGGCGCTTCCGGGAGGACCTGCTCGCGCGCATCGACCTGTGGACGTTCCGGCTGCCCGCCCTGCGCGAGCGCCTCGAGGACCTCGAGCCGAACCTGGACTACGAGCTCGAGCAGGCCGCCCGCGCGGCCGGCGGGCGCGTCACGATGAGCGCGGAGGCTCGGGCCGTGTTCCTCGCGTTCGCGTCCTCCCCCGAGGCGCTCTGGGCGGCGAACTTCCGCGACCTCAACGCCGCCGTGACGCGGATGGCGACCCTCGCGTCGGGGGGCCGCATCACGGTGGACGGCGTGCGGGAGGAGCTCGACCGCCTGCGTCGGGCGTGGAGCGCGCCGGCGACGCCGAGCGCGGCCGAGCGCCGGCTCGCGGAGGTGCTGTCCCCGGAGACGCTCGACGGCCTGGACCGGTTCGACCGGGTCCAGCTGGCGGACGTGCTCGCGGTCTGCCGCGAGAGCCGGAGCCTCTCCGAGGCGGGCCGCACCCTGTTCGCCGCCTCCCTGGCCCGCCGGACCTCGGTCAACGACGCGGATCGGCTGCGGAAGTACCTCGCGAGGTTCGGCGTGTCCTTCGAAACGGCGAGGGGGCCGGGGGCGGCCACCGGGGGGCCGTGCGACTGAGCGACCGCGGGGCGTCGCGGCGGGTCCAGAGCTGCCACGGTCTGCAGGCGAAGATCAGCACCAGCAGGAGGGCGGACCCGTGCCAGATCATCATCGGCACGCCGCTCTCGGAATCCGTGTACGCCCTCGCCAGGCCGACCAGCGCGTACGCGTTCACCCAACCCAGGAGCGAGGTGCCAGCGCGGGGATGGCGTCGGACGAGCCCTGCGAACACGGATCACCTCCGCTCACACGTCCAGGAACCCCTCCAGCTTGCGGGCGCGCACGGGGTGCTCAAGCTTGCGCACGGCCTTGGCCCAGGGCGCGGCCCGAACCGGGGACTCGGACAGTCCGCGGGCCCGCGGGCGCTGAGGCGACGAACGTAGCGAACGCGGCGACCGCATGCGCAGGGGACTCATCGAGCGGCCGCGGTCGTCCGGCGCCCGCGGAGCAGCCCGCGGGGAAGAACGGCAGATCGAGGCCGAGAGCCGGCTCACACGTCCAGGAACCCTTCCAGCTTGCGGGCGCGCACGGGGTGCTGGAGCTTGCGAACGGCCTTGGCCTCGATCTGCCGCACGCGCTCGCGCGTCACCTTGAAGATCTTGCCCACCTCTTCGAGCGTGTACGTGTACCCGTCGCCGATCCCGTAGCGGAGCTTGATGATCTCGCGCTCGCGGAACGTCAGCGTCTGGAGGACCTGGTCGAGCTTGTCCTTCAGCATCTCGTGGGTGGCCGCGTTGACCGGGCTCTCGGCCTGCGGGTCCTCGATGAAGTCGCCGAAGTAGCTGTCGTCCGACTCGCCGATGGGACGGTCGAGCGAGATCGGGTGCTTGCTGATCTTCATCACCCGCTTCGTCTCTTCGATGCTGATGCCGCTGGCCGCCGCGATCTCCTCGATCGTGGGCTCGCGGCCGATCTTCTGGATCAGCTTCTTCGTGACGTTGCGGATCTTGCTCATCGTCTCGATCATGTGGACCGGGATGCGGATGGTCCGCGCCTGGTCGGCGATCGAGCGCGTGATGGCCTGGCGGATCCACCACGTGGCGTAGGTCGAGAACTTGTAGCCGCGGCGGTACTCGTACTTCTCGACGGCCTTCATGAGGCCCGTGTTGCCCTCCTGGATGAGGTCCAGGAAGGTCAGGCCGCGGTTGCGGTACTTCTTGGCGATGGAGACCACGAGGCGGAGGTTGCCGCTCGAGAGCTTGCGCTTGGCCTCCTCGTACTCGCCGAACCGGTGCCGGATCTCCTCCACGCGGCGCAGCAGGGCGTCGAGGGGCTCCATGGCCTGGACCTCGAGCTCGAGCAGCCGCTCCTCGGCCTCCTCGACCTCCTCCTGGCCCCCGCCGCGTCGGCCCAGCTCGACGATGCGGCGGCGCAGCTCCTCGACCTCCTCCGCGAGCTCGTACATGTGCTCGTGGACGGCGCGGAGCTTCTTCGTCTGGATGGCCACCTCCTCGAGGAGGTGCACCGCCTTCATCTTGCGGCTGCGCAGGCGCGCATCGAGCTCCTCGCGCCGCTCCTGGCCCAGGCGGCGGGTGCGGACGATCTCCTCCTGGTCGAGGCGGAGCGCCGCATGCAGCTTCTCGAGGGTCTTGAGGTTGAGCGGCATCCGCTTCTGCAGGTCGTCCTTGTTGACCGGGTCGGCCGTGCCGATGCGCAGCGTGCGGTCGAAGGCGAGGTCGCCGCGGGCGACCTCCTGCAGGATCCGGATCGCCTCGGCCACCGCGATCCCGCTGTCGAGGGTGCAGTGCCGGTAGCGCTTGCGCGTGATCTCGATCTTCTTCGCCAGCGAGATCTCCTGGTCGCGCGTGAGCAGCGGGATCTCGCCCATCTGCGTCAGGTACATCCGGACCGGATCGTCGATCTTCTCGGTCGTGATCGGCAGGTCGAGCGCGCTCGGCTTGCGGTCCTTCTCCGGGACGGCCACCGGGTCGGGCTCGCCCCGGGCGCGGGCGGCGGCGCGCTCGCGGCCACGCGCGTGGCTGCCGTCGATGATGTCCGCCGACACCAGGTCGAGGACCATCAGGATCCGGTCCATCATCTCCGGCGAAGGGGCCTCCTCGGGAGGGGCGGTGTTCAGCTCCTCGTAGGTGAGGTACCCTTTCGCCTTGCCCGCCGCGATCAGCGCCTGGATCTCGGGCTCCCACGGATCGAGGGGGCTCGGCGGTACCAGGGCTTCGACTCGGGTCATACGGCGCGGCTCCCTAGGGGCGGAGGTCCGGCTCCAGGCCGGACCCCCCATCCTGGGGTGAGGATGAAGAAGGCGCGAACACTTGCAGGACCGCCTGCAGGCGGGCTTCCCGCGCCCGGGTGGCCGCCCGGACCCGCAGGGCGTCCGGGACCCAGTCCTCGAACGGCAGGTCGTCGGGCAGGCCGGCGAGCGCGGACGAGGCCACCGGATCGGCCCCGATGCGGTGGGCGAGGACCTCGACCGTCAGGCCCTCCCCCGCGGCCGCGACCGCGAGCATCTCGCGCCAGACCGTGGCCAGGCCGGGATCCGAGATCTCCTCCGGAGGCAGGTCGTCCCGGACGCGGCCGAACAGCTCGGGCCGGAAGAGCGCCCCGGCGACCAGGCGCTCCTGCTCGACGCGCCGGTCGCTGGCCTTCAGACGGGCCTCCAGGGGAAGGGGGGGGGCGGCGGGGGCCGCCCCGGGCGTCCCCCCCGTTCCCGCCGCGCGACGGGAGCCGGCAGCATCGCCCGCCCCGAGCACCGACCGGAGCAGGTCCTCCCGGACACCCAGGCGGTCCACGATGCGACGGACCAGCAGGTCGCGTTCGAGGACGCTCTTCACCCGGCGGACGGAGTCGGCCAGCCGCTCGGCGGCCTGCGCCTTGCCCCGCGGCGTGGAGAGGTCCAGGGTGCGCGAGAGCATGTCGAGCTTGAAGTCGAAGAGGTCCTTCGCCTCGTCCAGCACGCCCGAGAGCCGCTCGACCCCCTCCTCGAGGAGGACCTCGTCCACGTCCTTCCCCTCGGGCAGCAGGGCGATCCGCACCTCGAGCCCCTGCTCGAGGAGCACGTCGAGCGACTTCTCCGCGGCCAGGCGGCCCGCGGCGTCGCCGTCGTAGAGGAGGACGACCTTCTCGGTGAACGTGTGCAGCGCCCGGGCCTGCTCGTTCGTGAAGGCGGTCCCCATGCCGGCCACCGCCGAGGTGAACCCGTGCATGTGGGCCATCAGGACGTCGGTGTAGCCCTCCATGAGGATGGCGTAGCCTGCCTTGCGGATGCCCTCCTTCGCCCGATCGAGGGCGTACAGGGTCTTGCCCTTCTTGAAGATCGGGGTCTCGGGGCCGTTCAGGTACTTCGGCGTGTCGCCCGGGGCCATGGCCCGCGCGCCGTAGGTGACGATGCGCCCCTGCGCGTCGGCGATGGGGAACATGAGCCGGCCGCGGAACCGGTCGTAGTGTCCCGACCTGCCGTCGCGTCGGATGACGAGGCCCGCCTCCTCGAGGACCGTCTCCGAGAGGCCCTTCGCGCGTGCCGCCTGCAGGAGGCCGTCCCAGCCCGCGGGGGAGAGGCCGAGCCCGAACTCCCGCACGGCCGGCGGCGGGAAGCCGCGCTGGAGGAGGTAGGCACGGGTGGGCTCCCCCGCCGGCGAGGCGAGGGTGCGCACGTAGAGGTCCTGGGCGAGCGCGAGCGCCTTGCGCAGGTCCTCGATCCGGGTGCCCGACACGGCGTCGCGCCGCCCGCCGGAGTCCGGGACCACGATGCCCTTCTCCGAGGCGAGCGCCCGGACGGCTTCGGGAAAGGAGAGGCCCTCCTTCTCCATGAGCCAGCCGAACGCGTTGCCCCCCTTGCCGCAGCCGAAGCACTTGAACGTCCCCCGCTCCGGGTTCACCGTGAACGAGGGCGTCTTCTCCTCGTGGAACGGGCAGAGGGCCTTCCAGGCCCGGCCCATCCGCTTGAGGGGCAGGTGGCGGCCGACCACGTCCACGATGTCGTGGGCGGCGAGCACGCGGTCGATGACGTCCTGGGGGATCTGACCCGACACGGGGGGCACCTGGAGGGGCTGGGGGGCGGGGGGGCCCGCCCGCGGCGGACCGAAGAAGGGCCCCCATAGTTACAGGACGCGGTCACGGGGCTCGTACGGGACCGCGTGCCGGAGACGCTCCGCAGCGCGGAGTGTGCCGCCCCGGGGAGACAAGGCCGTCATCCGCGGAGGGAGCCCCTTCCCACGCGCGGCGGAGCGGCTCGGCCACGCTCGGGGGGCACCGGGGGGGAGCCCCCGCCGAGGCCCCCCCACCGTCCGCTACCGGGGGGTCGTGGCCCGGAAGAGGTCCCGGTGCGCCACCGGGGGGGCGTCCTCGGGCCGGATCCGGGGCTCGAGCCCCTGCGCGAGCAGGGCCGCCGCGGCGGCCTCCGCCGACAGGGCCGGCCGCGCGTTCCGCAGCGCCGAGGACAGGACCTTCCGCCGCCTCGAGAACACCGCGAGGAGGAATTCGGAGAAGGGGCGGTCCTCGTCGGGGCGCAGGTCCGGGGGGCGGCGGGGGACGAGGCGCAGCAGGGCCGACCGCACCGACGGCATGGGCCAGAACACCTGCGGCGGAAAGCGACGGAGGATCCGCCCGTCGGCATGCAGGGCGCGAAGGATGGACGGCGGCCCGTAGTCGTCGTGCCCGGGCTGGCCGAGCAGCTTCTCGGCCACCTCCAGCTGCACCATGACCGTGATCGCGTCGGGCGGGTCCGGCAGCGCGAGGAGCGAGAGCAGGAACGAGGTGGCCACGTTGTAGGGCAGGTTGCTGACGAGCTTCACGGGCCCCGCGGGCACGCGGGCCCGCGCGCGGGCGAGGGCCTCGAGGAACGGTCGCGCGAGCGCGTGCTTGCCCTCGAGCACGTCGGCGAGGTGGAAGCGCACGCGCTCGGGCCAGGCTCGGAAGCCCTTCGCCAGGGCCTGCACCCGCGGGTCCACGTCGAACGTGTCGATCGACGCCCCGGTCTCGGCGAGCGCGTGGGTCAGGAGGCCCGTGCCGGTCCCCACCTCGAGCACCACGTCCGTCGGGCCCACCTCGGCGTCGCGCACGATCGCGTCGATCGCCTGCACGTCGGTCAGGAAGCACTGCCCGTGACGCTTCGCCGGCGCGACGCCGTGGGCCGCGAGCGCCTCGCGCAGCGCACGGGCCGTCCGGGGGAACCCGGTCGGCGACCCCTCCGCGGGCGGCGGCAGGCTCACCGCGACCTCCGCCGGAGGGCGGCCAGCTCGGCCCGCCACGCGTCCACGTCGCGGGGGAGCTCGAGCTCGGTCCGGCGCCGCAGCTCCGCGAGCGCGGAGGTCCACACCTCGGGATCGTGCGTCGAGAGCCCCGCGAGCAGCAGCTCGTCGGACGCGGGCTCGTCGAGACGCGAGAGCGCGAGCGTCGCGCTCCACCGCACGGAACGGTCGGGATCGCCGGTGGCCATGGCGAGGACCTTCGGGATCGCGCGCCGGAGCTCGGCGCCCCCCACCGCGGCCGCGGCGGCGGCCCTCACGCCGGGTCGCGCGGGTCGCTACATTGGGGGGCGACCCGCGGTCGGCGCGTCCCGCGCGGACGAACGCGAGGGCTGCGGCGGAGGACACGCGGGGATCGGGGTCGGCGCAGAGCCGGTCGAGGAGGGGCACGGGATCCGGGTCGAGGGCCGCCATGGCGCTCGACAGCGCCGCGCGCGCGAACCACTGGGACGCGCCACCCCCCTCGCGGTAGGCCACGAGGATCGTCCCGCTGTCGTCGCCCGTGCCGCAGCGCGCGAGCGCGAGCACGACCGCGCCGCGCAGCGCCCACTCCGGGTCGGGCC
>CAZJJQ010000069.1:2387-10903 GCA_964546345.1 uncultured Planctomycetales bacterium | reverse complement strand
CGGCGCGCAGGCGTCCCGCGAGCAGCACGAGGCCCGCGGCCGCCGCGAACGACATGCGGAAGCCCGGGTCCTCGGCGGCGCCGGGATCGACGACGAGGTAGGTCGCGGCGACGACCGCGAGGATCGCCCCTCCCACCGGCTCGCGCGCGCACAGGCGCGCGAGGAGGGCCAGCGAGAAGCCCGCGGCGCTGCGGTGGCGGGGCGGCGAGCCCCCCGTGATCGGGCCGCACCCCCGGCCGACCCCGCGGAGCTGGCCCGGGGCGCCGCGACGCGGCCCGCGGGCCCGACGCAGCGCCACGTGCAGCGCGGCCACCAGGAGGGCCACGTGGCTGCCCGAGATCGCGAGGATGTGGGCGGCGCCCGCGACCTTGAAACGGCGGCGGTCGGCGGGCGAGAGGGCCCCTCGGTCGCCGAGCACGAGGGAGCGCAGCAGGCCCGCGTCCTCCGCGCCGAAGGTGGCATCGAAGGCCGCCGCGGCCCGATCGCGCGCGACGGCCAGCCCGGCGAGCGGTCCGTCGTCGCGGTGGAGCACCTGGACGCCGGCGGGGGTCGGGACGCGCAGGCGGGCCCCGATGCCGCGGCGGGCGAAGGCCGCGCGACGATCGTAGGCGCCGGGGTTGGTGGCGCCCGGGAACGCCTCGAGACGACCGACGACGCGCACGCGATCGCCGGGACGCACGTCCGGGGTGGCGAGGCCCGGGGAGGGCAGGACGGTGACGAGCAGCGCCAGCCCCTCGGGAAGGAGGGGGCGTTCGGGGGACGGAGGGGGCGGCGGGGGGCCGGTCGGCGGCGCGAGGGCCGGGACCTGCGCCGTGGGTGCCGAGTCGTCGTCGGAGGTCGGCGGTGCGTCCCGATCCGGCGGATCCGGCACGAGCTCGAAGGTGCGGGCCCCGGCCGCGGGCGGCTCGACGGGCCCCACGCGGCCGAGCACCTCGACGCGCGGCGGGGGGCCCTCGAGGCGGGGCAGCAGGGCGTCGGCCGCGGCCGGGCCCGCCTGGGCGCGGACGGCGATGACGAGGCCCAGGAACGCCGCCAACGCCCCGGTGCGCCAGGGTGCGGCGCGTCCGGACAGCAGCGCGAAGAGCGTCACGCACGAGACACCCAGGCAGGAGAGAGCGAACCCGGCCGGCGGGGGCGTGGAGCGGGCCAGGGCGTAGCCGACGCCCAGGCCGGCGGCCGCATCGACGACGGCGGGGCGGGGGCGCACGCCCCTGTCACGCGCGGGCACGTTCGTCGGTCACGGAACGCTCGCGTATCCTCCTCCCCCATGTCCCAGCCGCACCGAGACGTCGGCACCGAGGTGATCCGCCGCGAGGCGGAGGCGCTCCTCGCGCTCTCGGCGCGCCTCGGGCCGGAGTTCGACGCCGCCGTGGAGCGGATCGTCGCGTGCCCCGGGCGCGTCATCCTGTGCGGCATCGGGAAGTCCGGCCAGATCGCCCAGAAGATCGCCAGCACCCTCGTCTCGACGGGCACCCCCGCGGGCTTCCTCCACCCCGTGGAGGGTTTCCACGGGGACGTGGGGATCGTCACGTCCCGGGACCTCGTGATCGCCGTGAGCAACTCCGGCCAGACGGCGGAGGTGCTGGCGCTGCTCCCGATCGTGAAGGCCCTGGGGGCCGGCGTGATCGCCATGACCGGGTCGCGCACGAGCGCCCTCGCGCGCGAGGCCGACGTCGCCCTGACGTGGGGGGAGATCCGGGAGGCGGATCCGTTCGGCGTCGTGCCCACCGTCTCGGCGGCGCTCACCCTTTCGCTCGGCGACGCCCTGACCGTGGCGGTGATGGTGCGCCGGGGGTTCGGCGCCAAGGACTACGCCCTCATCCATCCGAGTGGCGCGATCGGGCGCAAGCTGACCCTGCGCGTGGTGGACCTGCTGCGGGGCGCCGAGACCAACCCGACCGTTCCCGCCACGGCGACGTTCGAGGTCGCGCTGTCCACGGTGACGCGCTTCACGCTCGGCGGCGTCTCCGTGGTGGACGCCGAGGGCCGCCTGGTGGGCCTCGTGACGGACGGGGACGTGCGGCGCATCATCGCGGCGAGCACGGGAAGCGTGCGGGAGCTGCTCGCGCGACCCGTCTCCGACCTCATGACGCGCACGCCCACGTGCGTGCCCCCGGAGCAGCTGGCCTTCGAGGCCCTGCGCACCATGGAGACCCATCGGCCCCGTCCGGTCTACCTCCTCCCGGTCGTGGACGGGGCGGGTCGCGCGGTCGGGCTTCTCCACATCCACATGCTCGTCCAGGCAGGCCTGACGAGCGGGAAGGACGACGCATGAGGCTCGCCCGGACCGTCTTCCGCGAGTACGACGTCCGCGGGCGGGTGCCGGAGGTCTTCCCCGAGGCGACGGCCGAGCTCTCCGACGCCGGGATGCGCCACCTCGGTCGGGCGTTCGGCACGCTCCTCGCCGAACGTGGCCGCGACGCCGTCGTCGTCGGCTACGACCTGCGCTCGTACTCCGAGCGCCTGCGCGACCGGTTCGTCGAGGGGCTGGTCGCCGCCGGACGTCGCGTCGAGGACGTCGGCTGCTGCCTCACCCCGACCGTCTACTTCGCGCAGCTCCACCGCGGGATCCGCGCGGGCGCCATGATCACCGCGAGCCACAACCCCCAGGGGTGGAGCGGTCTCAAACTCGCGACCGACTTCGTCACGACGCTGGGCTCGGCCGACATCCGGCGCCTGCACGCGATCTGCGACGACGGGCCCCTGGTGTCGGGTACGGGCTCGGTCACCCGCGTCCCCATCCGCGACGCCTACCTCGACGACCTCGCGACGCGGGTGCGCCCCGCGCGCCGGCTGAAGATCGTCCTCGACTGCGGCAACGGCACGGCCTCGTACTTCGCCCCCGAGGCGTTCCGGCGCGCGGGGTTCGACGTGGTGCCGCTCTACTGCGATCCCGACCCCACGTTCCCGAACCACTTTCCCAACCCGAGCGAGACGGCCAATCGCCTGGCCGTGCGGCGCAAGGTGGTGGAGGTGGGCGCCGATCTCGGTCTCTCCTTCGACGGCGACGGCGATCGGCTCGGCGTCGAGGACGAGCGGGGGCAGGGCGTCAACGCCGACCTGATCCTGATGCTCCTCGCGCGCCAGGTGCTCGCGCGCGTGCCCGGCGCACCGATCGTCTTCGACGTGAAGTGCTCGCAGGCCCTGATCGAGGACGTCGTGGCCCACGGCGGCGTCCCCGTGATGTGGAAGACCGGGCACAGCCACATCAAGGCGAAGATGAAGGAGACGGGCGCGCCGCTCGCGGGCGAGCGCAGCGGCCACCTCTTCGTGAAGGAGGGCTTCCACGGCTACGACGACGGCGTCTTCGCGGGCCTCCGGCTCGCCGAGTACGTCAGCCAGGCCGGGAAGCCGCTCTCCCGTCTGCTGCAGGAGGCGCCGCACTACGACACGTCGCCCGAGATCCACGTGGACTGCGGCGACGAGGTGAAGTACGGCGTCGTGGACCGGTTGACCGCCGAGCTCGAGCGCGACCACCCCGGCCGCGTGAACACGGTCAACGGGGCCCGGGTGACCTTCGACGACGGGTGGGGGCTCGTGCGGGCGTCGAGCAACCTCCCCGAGCTCGTGCTCGTGTTCGAGGGCCGCGACCGGCCCGCCATGGAGCGCATCAAGGCGGACTTCCGGCGGCGCCTCGCCGCGTTCCGCGAGATCGGCACCACGTGGCACAACGAGTGAGGGCGGGCGGCGCGGCGGAGGGGGGGGGCGCGGGGGGCCGGCGTGCGGGGCCGGCACGGGGCTCCCCCGGCTCGCTCCCCGGCATGCTGCGCGCCGGGCTCGAGGCCCTTGCGGGCGCCGCCGTACGCACCCTGTCGCGGGCCTCCGCGCCGCGGCCCGCCCGTCTCCGGGTCCCGGGCCTGTCCGCCGGCACCACGGTGCGCTTCGACGACCACGGGGTGCCGCACGTCCGCGCGGCGTCCGAGGCCGACGCGGTCCGCGCCCTCGGCGTCTGCCACGCGCTCGACCGGTTCTTCCAGATGGACATGACGAGGCGCGTCCTGTCCGGTCGGCTGGCGGAGACCGTGGGGGAGAAGGACCTCGGCGGCAACGGCCTCCCGCCGCTCTCGAAGGGCACCACCCTCGACGTGGATCGCCTGTTCCGCGTCCTCGACCTGCGCCGTGCGGCACGCGCCGCGCTCGACGCGGCCACCCCCGACGAACGCGCGCTGCTCGAGGCGTACGTGGACGGCGCGAACGCCGTGGTGCGGCGCCTGAGCTGGGCGACCTCGCTCGACCACCGGCTGCTGCGCCTCCCCCTCACCCCGTGGACGGCCGAAGACGCGTGCCTGCTCGCGAAGGGGATGGCGCTCGGGCTGTCGTTCAAGTGGCGGAGCGGCCCGGTCTTCGCCGCCATCGCCGACGCGCTCCGGGAGCGGACCGACGCCCTCGCCGCGATCCTGCCGCGCTCCCCGGGCCGTCGCGACCCGGGCATCGCGCGGTACGTGGCCGAGACGCGGGGGCTCGCGGGCGCGTTGTCCGCGGTCGGCTGGGAGGCGCCGCTCGCCGGGAGCAACTCGTTCGTCGTCGGCGCGGGGCGATCGGCCTCGGGCGCGCCGATCCTCGCGAACGACCCGCACCTTGCCCTCTCCTTGCCCTCCGTGTGGTACCTCGCCAGCGTGTCCGGCGGGCCGTACGCGGCCGTCGGGGCCACCATGGCGGGCGTGCCCGGCGTCGTGATCGGCCGCACGCCGACCGTCGCGTGGGGGCTCACGAACGTCCAGCTCGACGATGCGGACCTCTTCCGGGAGGAGGTGGACGGCACCGGCACGCGCTACCGGGTGGACGGCGTCTGGCGCGACCTGCGCGTCGAGACCCAGGAGCTCCGGCGGCGGGGGCGGGGGCCCGTGATGTTCCGGCTGCGGCGGACCCACCGCGGTCCCCTGCTGTCCGACGCCTTCGCCGGCGCCGAGGGGCGGCCGCTCTCCCTGCGTCTCATGCTCCACGAGACCCTGCGCGACATGCCGACGTTCCTGCGGCTCGGACGGGCACGCACGGCGGAGGACGTGGAGCGTGCCGCCGAGGGCTACGGCTCGCCGGCGCAGAACCTCGTCTTCGCGACGACCGAGGGGGAGGCGGGCTATCGCTTCCTCGGCCGCGTGCCGCTGCGGCCGCCGGGGCCCCACCCCGCGCTGCCCCGCGACGGGACGGTCTCGTCGAGCGACTGGGTCGGCGAGGTCCCGGTGGACGAGCTGCCGCGCTTCCGCATCCGACGCGACGGGGACGTCGTGACGGCGAACCAGCCCACCGTGGGCCCCGAGTTCCCGTACTACCTGTCGCACCTCTACGAGCCTGGCTACCGCGCCGCGCGCATCCGCGAGCTCCTCGCCGGCCGGACGGGGCTGACCCCGCGGGATCTGGCCGCGATCCAGCTTGACGCGAAGAGCCTCGCCGCGGAGGCGTTCCGCCAGGCCGTGCTCCTGCCGTGCGCGGACGCGATCCGGGCCTCCCGTCCTCCCGCCGTGCCGCTCCTCGATCGCCTGCTGGCCGCGTCGGGCGAGGAGGGCGTGGACACGGTCGGCCCGGCCCTGCTCCACCTCACCTACTTCCGGCTCGCCGAGAAGGTGTTCGCGCCGGCCCTGGGCGAGGACCTCGTGCATCGATGGATGGCGTGCGTGAACCTGATGGACGCACCCCTCCTCGAGGCGTTCACGGACCCCGCGGGCGTCTGGGTGAAGCCCGCGGTCCGGGCGACGAAGCTCGGGGAGGCCCTGGAGGAGGCTGCGCGCGACCTGGCCGCCCTCGGGCTCCCGACGGACGCGCGGTGGGGGGACGTCCACACCCTGACGATCCGGCACGCGCTCAGCGCCGCCCCCCTGGTCGGTCCGGCCTACACCCTGGGGCCGTTCCGTGTCCCGGGAGGGCCCTACACCGTGAGCGCGGGCCAGTACCTCCACGATCGCCCGTGCGCGATGGCGGTGGGGGCCAGTTACCGCCAGGTGGTGGACCTCGCCGATCCCGAAGGCTCGGGGCGCATGATCACCTTCGCGGGCCAGAGCGGCCACGTCGGCTCGAAGCACTACGCCGACCTGCAGGCGCTCTGGCTGCGAGGGGAGACCCTCCCGATGCGGCTCTCCACGTGGCCGGAACGCGGCAGGGACCTTCGGCTCGAGCCCGCGTGACGTGGCCGGGGGGGGCCGTGGGGTGCACGCGGCGCCTGCGCGCCCGGGGCGGGCCTGCTCTCCGAGGGACGCCGCCGCGGCGGAGGGGAGCGCCGACGCAGGCCGGGTGCTAGCCGACGTGCTCGCGCGGACGTGCGGGAGGTGTCGAGGACTCGGGCAGCTGGAAGCGCATCCAGCGGGGCGTGTGCGGCGCCTTCTCGTCGAGCACGAGCAGCCGACGTCGCACGAGCCGCATCACCGCCTCGCGCACGTCCGGCAGCATGCGCGCGGTGGCGCTGCAGATGCGGGTGAGATCGAGCCAGCCCGAGCCTTCGCCGGCGTTGGCCAGGACGTAGCGAAGGGTCGCGTCCTCGAGGGCGGAGAGCGGGAGGTTGCGCATGGGGGCAGGATACCGCGCCCCCCGTCGGGCCCCAATCGGGCGCGAATGCCCCCGATCAGCGCTCGAGGAGGATCACGTACGAGGCCTCGGTCGCGCCGTCGGTGCCGGAGGGGGGGGCCCCTCCGACCGTGACGACGGAAGGCACCCCGGAGGACGCCAACCTGGCGAGCTTGAAGCCCTGCGCGGCGAACGTGTCGAGCGCCTGCTGGACCTGCACGCCCGAGGGAGGCCCGCCGTCGTACCACGCCTTCGCCTGGGCCCCGCGCCCGCTGAGATAGAGGTAGACGATGCGGTGGGTCGTTGCGGGCTCGGCGTCCGCCCCCCGGCTCCAGGCCACGGCGAGGACGCCGATGGCGAGCAGGAGCGACGCGAGGATGGCCAGGCGGGAACGGGACATGAAGCACCTCCAGCGTGCGGTATAGCGCACGGGGAGGACCGGTGCGGGAGAACCTCCCGTCTGCGCCGCTCCGGTGCCCTTGCGGGCCGGGGCCGTCGCCCGGGGACCGCGCACCCCGCAGGCCCCGCCCGTCAGAGCCCGCGCCGCCGCGAGCAAGGCAGGGTCAGGTGCGGTGTCGCCAAGACGCCCTCCGTCGCGACGGTCTCCGGCGATCCGCCCCACCCTGCCACCGGCGAGGTGCCCCCGCCGCACCGCCCCCGGCCCCCATCCCCCGGATCATGGACCCCGCCCGTCGGGGGGGGAGTGGGGTGAGCAACGGGATTTGAACCCGCGACCTCCGGAGCCACAGTCCGGCGCTCTAACCAGCTGAGCTATGCCCACCGTGCGGCGAGGGATCGATTGTGGGGGCACCCCCGGGGACTGTCAACGTGGGGACCGCGGGCGTGCGGGGACCGGGGAGGGCGCCGGCCGTCGTCGAGAGGGGAAGATCCGAAAGTCCAGCGCCGCCGGACCGTGGCCGCGGGGAGGGTCGCGCGAGGCTAGTCGTCGTCGTCGAGGCGATCGGGATCGTCCCGGCCTGCGTCGTCGTCCTCGTCCTGGTCGTCCCCTTCCTCCTCGTCGTCGTCGTCCTCGTCGTCCTCGTCGTCTCCGTCGTCTCCGTCGTCTCCCTCCCCGTCCTCGTCCTCCCCCTCGTCCTCCTCCGCATCCTCGTCCCCGTCCTCGTCGGGGTCCTGCGACGCCTTCGCCTCGGCCCCCTCCGCTTCGGACGCGGCCGGGCGCTCCTTCTTGATCGTCTCGAAGATGCCCTCGAGCCGCTCGGCGTTCACGAGCGTGGGGTCGTAGCGGAGGGTGAGGCGCGGGGTCACGCGGGTGCCCATCACGCGGGCGACCTCGCGCTGGATGAGCGGGGTGGCGGCGGTCAGGGCTCGCGTGGAGGTGCGGCGCTGCGCGTCGGTGCCCAGCCCGGACCAGTAGACCGTCGCCTCGGAGAGGTCGGGGGCGAGCTTGACCCGGGTGATGGTGACGAAGCCGAGGCGTGGATCCGCGACGTTGCGCTGCACCGTGGTGGCGGCGGTCTCGAGGATGAGCTGCTGAAGGCGGGCGATCCGGCGGGGAGGCGGCATGGGCTACAGGGTCTCCAGCTCGTGCTCGATGACGCGGGCGGCGGGCGTCTCGCGCACGTACGCGAGGACCTTCTCCATGACGGTCGCGGCGTGGCGGGCGTCGTTGCTGACGCAGGCGAAGCCCACGACCGCGCTCTGCCAGGCGTCCTGGTCGTCCACCTCCGCGGCGGCGACCTGGAACCGCTCCCGGACACGGTCGAGGAGCCCCCGCACGATGCGACGCTTGTCCTTGAGGCTCTGCGCGTCCGGGACGTGGAGGACGATCTGGAGGCAGCCTACGTTCACGGGTGGGCTCGGGCGGGGTCGCCCGGAGGCGCGGGGGGCGCCCCAGCAGCGGCGCAGGTAAACCACCGTCCGGAGGCGGCATGCGTCCCCCCGGAGGTGGTGGTGGAGGTGGCGCGGGAGGCGGCGGAGCGCCTCCCGGCCAGAAGAAACCCCCGGGCCGCGGGTTTGAGTTTTAGCCCGCGAGCGGCGGCGCGCTACAGTTCCGATACGCT
>CAZJJQ010000069.1:0-2377 GCA_964546345.1 uncultured Planctomycetales bacterium | reverse complement strand
GGGGGCCCCCCCCGGCCGGGGGGGGGCGGGGGGGGGGCTCGCCCGGAGGCGCGCGGCCGGCCCCGGGCGGGCGGCCGCGCGGAAAGGGTCAGGACCCCGCCAGGGTGCGGGCGACCTGCTCGACCTGGAAGGCCTCGATGACGTCGCCGTCCTTGATGTCGTCGTAGCCCTCGAGGCGGATGCCGCACTCGAAGCCCTCCTTCACCTCGCGCGCGTCGTCCTTCTCGCGGCGGAGCGAGCCGAGCTTGCCCTGCCAGACGACCTTGCCGTCGCGGGCGAGGCGCACCGAGGCGTCGCGCTTGATCACGCCGTCGCGCACGCGACAGCCGGCGATCTTGCCGAGCTTGGTGGAGCTGAAGATCTGGAGGATCTCGGCGTGACCGAGGACCGTCTCGCGGCTCTCGGGGGCCAGCTTGCCCTCGAGCATCGCGCGGAGCTCGTCCTCGAGCTCGTAGATGATCCGGTACATCCGGATCTCGACGCCGAGGTGCTTGGCCTTGACCCGGGCGGTCTCGTCGGCCACGACGTGGAAGCCGACGACGAGCGCGCCGTAGGTCGCCGCCATCGTGACGTCGGACTCGCTGACGGCGCCGACGCCCGCGCGGATGACCTGGACCTTCACCTCGGCGTTGCCCAGGCTGTCGAGGCGCGCCTTGATGGCCTCCAGCGAGCCCTGGACGTCCGTCTTCAGGATGATCTTGAGCGACTTGACCTTGCCCTGCTCGATGGCGCTGAACAGGCCCTCGAGGTTCGTGGGCTTGGCCTGGGCCGCGAGCTCGAGCTCGCGGTCGCGGCCTCGCACCTGCTCGGCGATCTCGCGCGCCTCGTTCGCGTCGGGGCGCACGAAGAAGGGCTTGCCCACCTCCGGCACCTCGTCGAGGCCCGTGACCTCGATGGGGGTGCCCGGGGGGGCCTCCTCGAGGAGCGCGCCCTTGTCGTCGCGCATGGCGCGCACGCGACCCCACACGCGCCCGGCGACCATGGCGTCGCCGCGGCGCAGGGTGCCCTGCTGGACCAGGAGCGTCGCCAGCACGCCGCGGCCGGGGTTGTTCTCGGCCTCGATCACGGTGCCCGTCGCGTTGCGCTTGGGGTCGGAGCGGAGGTCCTCGACCTCGGCCACGAGGCCCAGGTGCTCGAGGAGCTTGTCCACGCCCTTGCCGGCCTGCGGGCCGGTGGAGCACACGGGGAAGCACTCGACGTCGCCGCCCCACCCGGACACGAGGATCCCGTGCTGGGAGAGCTGCTGCTTCACGCGCTCGATGGCCTCGGGCTTCCAGCCGACCCGGTCGGCCTTCGTCACCGCCACCACGATCGGCACCTCGGCGGCCTTCGCGTGGTCGATGGCCTCGACCGTCTGCGGCATCACGCCGTCGTCGGCGGCGACCACCAGGACCACGATGTCGGTGACCTTGGCGCCGCGGCGGCGCATCTCGGTGAAGGCCTCGTGGCCGGGCGTGTCGAAGAACGTGAGGCGCTTGCCGTCGCCGAGCTTGACCTGGTAGGCGCCGATGTGCTGGGTGATGCCGCCGGCCTCGTGGGCCGCGACGTCCTCCTTGCGGATGTAGTCGAGGAGGCTCGTCTTGCCGTGGTCCACGTGGCCCATGACCACCACGACGGGCGGCCGGAGGACGAGGTCCTCGGGCTTGCTCTCGATCTGCGCCTCGCCGAGCATCGTGTCCTCGGCGGTCACCTGCTTGACGAACTTGATGTCGCGGTCGAACTCCAGCGCGAGGATGACCAGGGTCCCCTCGTCGAGCATGGAGTTCGGGGTGACGACCTGCTTGTGCTTGAGCAGCATCGTCTTCACGACGTCGCTGACCTTGATGCCGCTGATCTCGGAGAACTGCTTCACCGGGATCGGGGGCGTCACCTCGAACGACTTCGGGGCCGCGTCGGCGATCTCGGGGGCCTTCGAGGACGAGCGCTTGCGCTGACGCAGCTGGAACGTCTGCTTCCCGTGGCGCTCGGCACCGCGGACCGGCTCACCGCCGCGCGAGCGACCGTCACGCCGCGCGCCCGGCGCGGGCTCGGACTTGGGGAGCGACGGGTTGAGGCTCGGCGTCGCCGGCGTGGCGGGCCCGCGGGTCGGGCGCGGCGCCGTGACGCCGGGGATCGGCGCCTTGGGGGCTTCGCGGAGCAGGCGGCCCGCGCGCGGGTCGATCGTGGGGATCAGATCGCCCGACAGGCGCGGCTTCGGAGGCTGCCCCTTCACGCTGGGGGCCATGCCCTGGTACCCGATGGCCGGCGGGATGGGCTTCGGCTTCGGCGGCGGCGTGGTGCCGATGGGACCGGCACCGACGTGTCCCGTCCCGGACGGCGTGGGGCCGACCTGACCGGGGCGGACCTGACCGGGCACCGTGCCCTGCGAGGCGGCGGC
>CAZJJQ010000068.1:6627-10974 GCA_964546345.1 uncultured Planctomycetales bacterium | reverse complement strand
CTGGAACCGCGCGAGCCGCGCCTCCGCCGTGCCCGGCCGCGCCGCGTACGCGCCGAGCGACGGCAGCTGGCCGTCGAGGCGCTGCGCGCGCACCGCCGGCGACTCGTGGGTCGCGCCGCCGTGCACGTGGGGATCCGTCGCCATCCGGGCGAGCAGGGTGCGCAGCGCCGTCCAGTCGTACATGACCTCCCAGAGGATGCGGGTGCCGTCCGCGTCGGCCTGCGACTCGACGGAGGGATCGTAGTTGTGATCCACCGCCTGGCCCGCGACCTCGGAGACCGCCGTCGTGAACAGCTCGACGAGCTTGCCCTCGAACCCGAGCTTGTCGGCGTCCACGAGGCCCGAGACGAACCCCGCGACCGCCCCCACCTGACCCTGGAACTGGCGGCTCTTCTGCAGGGCCTGCACGCCGTGCCGCAGGCGCACGTGCGCCAGCTCGTGCGCCAGCACGCCCGCGAGCTCGTCCTCGGTCCTGCACGCGAGGACGGCCCCGCGGGTGATCAGGACGAAGCCGCCCGGCCCCGAGACGCCGTTGATCTCGTCGCTCGCCAGCACCTCGAAGTGGTAGCCGCCGAAGTTCGCCGGCATCCCGGGGCTGCACCGCACCACCGCGTCGCCGATCCGGCGCACGTAGGCACGGCGCCGCTCGTCGGGATCCACGCCGTACTTCGCGATGGCGGTCGCGGCGACCGCGCGGCCGACGTAGTACTCCTGGTCGGGCGTCAGGTCCTTGCCGATGCTCTCGACGTAGCCCTTGCGGGCGCTGGCGATGGCGGAGAAGACCTTCCCGATCTTCTCGGCGTCGCCCCGGCTGCCGCCGAGCTTCTTGGCGAGCCCGCCTCCGAACTTGCCGAGGAGCCCACCCGGGTCGGGGAGCCCGCCGCCGCCGCCCGAGGGCTGGGACGGCCCGCTCGCCACCTCCGGCGTCGGGGGCAGGCGCGCCGGCAGGCCGTAGTCCACGCCGCGGCGCCCGAGGTCGCCCTCCATGATGAACGCGATGCTGTCGTAGCCGTCGAGCGCCGCCGTGGCGGCCTCCATCCGGTCCACGGCCGCGTAGCCGGCGTTGAGGTCCTGACGGTTCGCGCGGTAGCCGCGCTCGGTCCCGGCCGTGAACTGGCGCCCGGCCATCGACGCCTCGCGCTGGGAGACGCCGGCGCCGGCCCCGCCGCCGTACGTCGAGTTCGCCGAGGGCGGCGCCGAGGCGACGGCGGACGGCTCGGTGGCCTCGTACGCCTTGATCCAGCCCGAGGCCGCCGGCTGCGCGGAGCGCACCCGCACCCACGGGGCCTTCACCTCCTCGACGACCACCCGCGTGCCCACCGGCAGGGTGGCGGCGGACGCGGCGCGCACGTCGGCGTCGGCCCGGAGGACCGTGCCGTTGCGGTTGTAGGTCACCCGCGTCTCCCCCACCACGGGCGGCCCCGCGACGACGCCGGGGGCCGACGCGGCGAGGAGGACCAGCAGGGCGGACAGCGACCGGACGAGGCGAGACGAGGGCATGGCTGCTCCGGGGACGACCTACGGCAACCCATCGAGGGTACCCCTGCATCCGGGTCCCACCCCACTCCGAGGCGGACGGGGCCCCGGGCGCCCTCCTCCCCCCGCGCCCCCCCGCCTCCCAGGGCCCTCCGTCCCCTCCCGTGCACCCCGAGGACGATCCCGCTCCACCCCCGCCCCTGGGGCTGGCACCATGATCGCCATGACCGACCGGAACGAAGGGTCGCCGGAGGGGCCGTCGGCCGTCCCCATCCCCCGCAGCGCCCGCCCCGACACCGCGAGCCGCGCGTGAAGGACCGGTTCGTCTCGCAGGTACCCTGGAGCCCCGATCGCCCGCGGGTGCTCGTCGTGTGCTGCTCCGACGGACGATTCCACGGGCCCATCACCGACTTCGTGGATCACGAGGTGTCCGACCGCGCCGACCTGATCGCCCTGCCGGGCGGGCCCGCGGTCATCGACCCCTGGAGCAGCTCCTTCGACGAAGCGCGCGTGTTCGCCGCGTCGCTCGCGCTCTTCGAGGCGCACCACGCGCTCACCGAGGCGTGGCTCCTCGCCCACGAAGGCTGCTCCTACTACCGGCTGCGGCATCCGGCCGCGACGCCCGCCGAGCTCGAAGCGCGCCAGGTGGCGGACCTGCGGCGGGCGGCGACGCTCCTCTGCGAGCGTGCGTCGAAGCTCGACGTGCGGCTCGTGTTCGTGCGGGTCGCGGCCGAGCGCGTCACGTTCACCACGGTCGCGCGGGAGGAGTGAGAGCGTGTGAAGAAGATCGTCGAAGGCGTCGCGCCTCCCCCGATGCGGGGGAGATGCGCTCCCGACCGATCGGGCTCGACTTCGGAGGCTCGCGCAAGGCCGAGTGACGTAACCGAAGTGGAGGGAACGACCTGCGGCGGCGAGGAGATCGTATCTGGACCCCGATACCTCGACGAGCCGCCGCGCGGCACGAGCCCCGAAAGCGAGCCCGTACGTCCCGAGGGCGATTTCTTCACAGTCCCTGGGGGGGCGGCGGGGGCCGCGCCGGGCCCTACGACCCGAAGATCGTCGTCTTCGGGTGGTGGGCGGACCAGCCGTACCACTCCGTGAGCAGGGACGTCGCCCGGGCGAGGGTGCGGCCGAGCAGCGGCCCCTCCACGCACCGCCCCTCGAGGTCGAACCGGCTCCCGGTCTCCCGGTCGAAGAATCCCTCCGGCCGCCGCTCGAACGCGCGCGTGCCCCCGTCGAGCCGCGCGTCAAACGCGCAGGCCGTGCGGGAGGCGGCCTCGTACCAGACGGTGACCGGCACCCCGCCCACCGTCTCCGTGACGACGCCCTCCGTGGCGGCGAGACGCGAGAGGGGATAGGCCCGCGCCTCCCCGCCGGCCAGCACGCCGAGCAGGAGGGCGTGGGAGACGAGCCGCGGATCCCGGGGGCCGATCGTCTCCGCGAACTGGGGCGGCAGGAACGCGCGGCCGCTCCGCGACTGCTCGCGGTCGAAGTAGACCGCGGAGAACCGTGCGTCGGGGGCCATCACGTCGGTGTCGGGGAACGCGCGCCGCCACGCCCCCCAGGTCGTGTGCGTGCCCGTCGGGAGGACCGGGAGGGAGCGGCCCGCCCGCGGGCCGGCGAAGCACGCCCCCGTGAAGTGCATCCACAACGACCCCGTGTCGCGATCGTAGAGGATGGCCGTGCCCTTCCACACCCCCTCGAAGCCGAAGGTGAGGCGCTTCCCGTCGAGTCGGGGGTCGAAACTGACCCCGGAGGAGCAGATCACTCAATACGTGACGGCGACCGGCGTGCCCGCCATCACGTCGTTGATCACGTGGTGGTAGGAGAGCATCCCCACCGCGTACGCCCGCGCCCGCTGGGCCACGACGATGCCGTAGACCTCGTCGGTGTCCCGGAGGAACCCGGCCTCCGCGGCGGGCACGGTCTTCGGGTCGTCGCCGGCCAGGAAGGCGTCGTGGGCGATCACGAACTCGGCCCGGGGGTAGGGCCCGATCCGCTCGGGGAGGCTCTCCGCGCCCTTCGCCTTCCCGGCCGCCCCCGGCCGTGTCCCCGGCTCGTCTTCCCCGCAGGCGCCCATCCAGGCGCACGCGAGCAGGCCCACGGGCAGGAGGAGCGCGGCGCGCATCCGGGGGATCATCCCGCACGCGCCGGGGCGCCTCAAGGGAGTCGCGCCCGGGCCCTCCCGAGCCCCCCGGCCAGCCCGCGGAGGGTTCGCGCGATCCGGGTACAGTCCCCCCCCGCGGCGCCCCGATCCGTCGGGTCCCCGCCGCCCGCTTCCGTCCCGTCGTTCTTCCGTCCTGTCCTCTTCCCGTGGGAGCTCGGTTCGATGGCTCAACTCTCCGCGATCGACGTCCGCAAGGGCATGCTGCTGGCCGTGGGCGACCGGATGTGCCGCGTCGTGTACTGGAACGCCTGGAAGAGCGACCGCCGCAGCCGGATCCAGATGAAGTTCAAGGAGATCCTGACGGGACGGACGAGCGAGGTCACCGCGCAGCCCGACGACCGGTACGACGTCCTCGAGGCCGAGCTCGTCGAGCTCGAGCACAGCTATCGCGACGGGGCCGAGGAGGTCTTCTACTCGAAGAACGGCGACGAGTGGCGCATGCCGGCCGAGGGGCTCGAGGAGATCCTCCGGTGGAACGCGCCGTCCTACCGCGGCCAGCTCGTGGACGGGCGCCTCGTGGCGGTGATGCTCCAGCCGACGGTCATCGCGACGGTCGCCGAGTGCGAGCCGTACATGAAGGGCCAGTCGAGCGGCCTCAAGGAGGCGACGCTCGACAACGGCATCAAGATCCGGGTGAGCACGAACGTCTCGCCGGGCGAGAAGGTGGCGATCGACTCGGACACCATGGAGTTCAAGGAGCGCGT
>CAZJJQ010000068.1:0-6527 GCA_964546345.1 uncultured Planctomycetales bacterium | reverse complement strand
GCCGTGCGCTGGCTCGTCGCGAACATGCCCGGTCGCGGCTACGTCGTGACCGCGCTCAAGGACGCGAAGGGGAACGTGATTCCCTGGGATCCGCTCGCCTACCCGACCTTCGCCGCGACCCAGGCGGCGTTCGACGCGCTCGAGAAGGCGCACGGGACGCTCGACTTCGCCCGGGACCACCTGGTGGCGGACCTCGAGACCGTGACGGCCGACTTCCTCGTGGGTCACGTCGATCGGGCGTTCACGGTCTGGGAGGCCTCGCCCCCGGCCCGGCGCGTCGGCTTCGAGGCGTTCCTGAACTACGTCCTTCCCTATCGCGGCAGCGAGGAGCCCGTCGAGGACTGGCTCGGGCCCCTCTCCGCGCGGCTCTCCACGCCGCCGGAGGCGGTGCGGCGGGACGGCTCGGCCGCCGCCCTGTACGCGTGGGTGAGCGGCGAGGCATCGAAGCAGGTGCGGTTCGACGAGCGCTTCTACCTGCACCCGACCGACCAGGGCTTCTCCGAGATGGAGGCCTCCGGGATGGGTCGCTGCGAAGACATCACGAACATGATCACGTACGCGGCCCGCGCCGTGGGGCTCGCGACGGCCGCCGACTACACGCCCGCCTGGGGGCACCGCGACAACAACCACGCCTGGAACGTCCTGCTCGACGCCTCCGGCCGCGGCAGCGACCCGGGAAACGCGCACGCCGCGAAGGTCTACCGCAAGACCTTCGCGATCCAGCGCGACGCGCTCGCGTTCCGGCTCCCCGCCGGTCGGGAAGCGCCCAACCGCTTCCTCGCCAGCCGCTCCTACGTGGACGTGACGGACCAGTACGCCCCCACCACCGACGTCACGGTCGCCCTCGACGCGACGGCCGCCGCGGGCGAGGCCTTCGCCTACCTGTGCGTGTTCAACGGCGGGGAGTGGGTCGCCATCCACTGGGGCGAGGTGAAGGACGGCCGGGTCACCTTCGCGAAGATGGGCCGCAACCTCGCCTACCTCCCCATGGTGCACGACGGGAAGGCCCTCCGCCCCGCCGCCCCCCCGCTCCTCGTCCACCGGGACGGACGGGTCGAGCCCCTGGCGGGCCGCGGCCCCGGGGTTGCGCTGGTGGCGACCGCCGTGAGCCCCGAGCAGGTCAGCGTGGACACGAAGGTCGTCACGCCGACGAGCCACCTCGAGAAGGGCGTCACGTACCTCCTCCAACGCTGGACCGGCGCCTGGACGGTGGTGCAGGAGCTCACCGCCGACGGCGGCGCGCCCGGCTTCCTCGACCTGCCCTCCGACGGGCTCTACTGGCTGGTCGCGAAGGAGTCGCGGCGGCTCGAGCGCATCTTCACGATCGAGGGGGGACGCCAGAGGTTCTGGTAGGTCGGGGGGGCGGCGGGGGCCGCTACACGGGCGGCCCGAGGAGCGAGGCGCTCCCCTCCCGAAGCCGGCGGACCGCCGACGCGCGGTCGTCGCGCGCCAGGGCGCCGCACAGGCCCGCGAGCGCCCGCGCCAGCTCGAGGTCGGCGATCCGGGGCGACCGGGCCTCCTCGCGCATGAGCGTCGTCAGCTCCGGGAAGCTCCGCTCGAGGTCGCGGAGGAACGGCTCGAGCCCGTGCTCGCCCCGCTCGAGGTCGGTCGCGAGGCCCAGGAGGAGCGGGGCCAACCAGCGGCGGAGGCGTCCGTCGTGCCCGGGGGGCGGCAGGCGGCGAAGCCGCTCGGCGAGGGAGGCGAACGTCGTGGCGGCGCCGGGGGCCCAGAGTCGGACCGAGTCGAAGAACGCGCGTCCCCGCGCCCGACCGAAGAGGAGCGCCCGATGCAGGCCGAGGAGCGACTGCCCGACCCGGCGGCGCTGGTCGTTCGTCTCGGCGATGACCTCGAGCAGCTCGTCGTCGGGAGCGCGGCGCATGCGCCCGTTCTACCGCGGGCTGCGCCCGCTCCCCACGGCAAGACCACGAACAAGGGACGAATCCCCCCTCACGTGGCGAGGGGATCCTGCCGATGAGGGGCCGATCCCGAGGTCCCCCGTGGACAGGCGGGTCGGAAGTTCGACGTTGCACCGAGGATCCGTCCGGTGAACAGGGCCGGCGCCGTCCCCTCCAGGTCTGCCCCGACGGAGCGATCCGCGGCCCCGGAGGAGGGTGCGCCCGCGCGCGGTCGCCCCGCCCCCGCGCGGGGTCTCGGCATCGGACGGCTTCCCCGCTGGGTGGCTGCGTACGGCGCCGTGTACGCGCTGCTCGCGTTCGGCCCGTGGCTCGGCGCGGACGCGGCCCGGGTCGTGACCAACGCCGGGCTCCTCCCGGTCTCTTGCCTGACGTTCGTCCTCGCGTTCCGCGTGGCCAGGGAGGCGAGGGCGACGCGCGCGGAACGGTGGCCGTGGGGCCTGCTCGCCGTCGCGTTCGCGTGCACCTTCGTCGGGGACGCCGCTTGGGCGCTGATCGAGACCGCCACGGGGGAGGATCCCACGCACTCGTGGGCGAACGTGCCCTACCTCGCGTACTACCCGTTCGTGCTCTGGGGGCTCCTGCGCTTCCGGCACGACGGCCGGGACGACCGCGCGCGCCTGACCTTCGGCCTCGACGCGGCGACGGTGGTGGTGGGCGGCGGGATGGCGATCTGGCACTTCGGCGTGCGCTCGGCGCTGCTCGGGGCGCCGGCGGGCGCCGACCCGGGCGACGTGGCGACGCTCGTGGCCTACCCGATCGGCGACCTCCTCGTGCTCACGGGGGTCGCGGCCGTGCTCCTGCGCCGGCCGACCGGGCCGGTCCGCCGCACGATGCTGCTCCTCTCGTTCGGCCTCCTCCTCGCCCTGGTCGGCGACGCGGTCTGGGCGGCGCTCTCGCTGTACGGCGGCTACGAGACCGGAGGTGTCGCGGACGCGTTCTGGCTGGTGCAGAACGTCCTGCTCGTCGCCGCCGCCGACCACGAGCGCAGGCGCCTCGCCTCCCCGGAGACGACGGGCACGGTGCCGGCGGCGGGCACGAACCCGCTGCCGTTCGTGGCGGTGGCGCTGGGCTTCGGCCTGCTCGTCGCGGAGACGATCCTCGACCCGAGCGCGCCGCGGACCGACCTCGTGGCGGGCGCGGTGACCCTCACCCTGCTGGTGATGGCGCGCCAGGCCCTGCTCCTCCGCGAGAACGCGCGCCTCCTCGAGCGGTCGGCCGCCCGGGCGAGCGATGCGCGGCTCTCCTCCCTCGTCGAGCACTCGAGCGACGTGATCCTCGTCGTGTCGCCCGAGGGCGCGATCCGCTACGCGAGCCCGTCGGCCCAGCGCGTCCTGAGCTTCCGCCCCGAGGCGCTGGTCGGGCACGCGCTGCGGGAGTACGCGCACCCCGACGACGGCGCCATGCTCGGCGCCTTCCTCGGGCGCATCGCGTCGAGCGCGGGCGCGGTGCCGTCGATCTCGTGGCGCTTCCCCCGCGCGGACGGCGTGTGGATCCGGCTCGAGTCCACGGCGACGAACCTGCTCGACAACCCCGCGATCGGGGGCCTCGTGCTCAACACGCGCGACGTCACCGAGCGGGCGGCGCTCGTCGAGCAGCTGCGGCACCAGGCGTTCCACGACCCGCTCACCGGGCTCGCGAACCGGGCGCTGTTCCAGGACCGCGTGGGCCACGCGCTCGCGAGCCGCTGCCGGAACGGCACGCAGGTGGCGGTGCTGTTCGTGGACCTGGACAACTTCAAGACGGTGAACGACAGCCTCGGGCACGCGCAGGGCGATCACCTGCTCGTGATGGCCGCGTCGCGTCTCTCGCGATGCGTGCGCGACACGGACACCGTGGCGCGGCTCGGGGGCGACGAGTTCGGCATCCTGCTCGAGGACCAGGACGTCGGCACGGTCGCGCTCGGGGTGGCGGACCGCATCCAGTCGCTCTTCCACGTGCCCTTCCAGCTGGAGGAGCGCGACGTCGCGGTGGGCATCAGCGCGGGCACCGCCGTGGCGGACGCGGACGACACGGTCGAGGTGCTGCTGCGCAACGCGGACGCGGCGATGTACACGGCGAAGGGCCAGGGGCGCGGCCGGCACGTGATGTTCGAGGCGCGCATGCACACCTCCGCCCTGGCACGCCTCGAGCTGCAGGAGGACCTGCGCCGGGCCGTGGAGCGCCAGGAGTTCGTGCTCGAGTACCAGCCCATCTACAAGCTGGCCACGGGGCAGGTGGTCGGCCTCGAGGCGCTGGTCCGCTGGAACCACCCGACCCGCGGAAGGGTGCCGCCCGGGGCGTTCATCCCCCTCGCGGAAGAGACCGGGCTCATCCTGCCGCTCGGCGAGTGGGTGATCCGGCAGGCGGTGCGGGAGGCCGCGCCGTGGCACACGGGCCCCCTGTCGCCCGCGGCCCCGAGCGTCACGGTGAACCTCTCGGGGCGGCAGGTGCAGTCGGCGGACCTCTTAAGGGTCGTCGGGGACGCGCTGGCGCAGGCCGGCCTGCCCGCCTCGCGCCTGGTGCTCGAGATCACCGAGAGCGTGCTCATGCAGAAGCACGATGCCTCCACCCGGGTCCTCCACGACCTCAAGGCCCTCGGCGTGCGCCTCGCCATCGACGACTTCGGGACGGGCTACTCCTCCCTCCACTACCTGGAGCGCTTCCCGCTCGACCTCCTCAAGATCCCCAAGGACTTCGTGGACGGCCTCTCGTCCGCGTCGGCGCAGGACCACGCGGGCCTCGCGGGCGCCATCGTGGCGATCGCGCGCACGCTCGGGCTCGCGACCGTCGCCGAGGGCGTCGAGACCCCGGCCCAGCTGCGCCGCCTCGGACAGCTCGGCTGCGACTACGCCCAGGGCTACCTGCTGTGCCGTCCGATGCCGGCCTCCGACGTCGTCGCCTTCCTCGCGAGGGGAGGCGAGTGGACCGTCGGCACCGCCCTCGAGAACGTCGAGCTCGCGGTCGGCGCCTGACGCCCCGGACGACGGCCCCCGCGTCAGAGGCTCTGCGCGGGCCTCACCGCCTCTTCGGCCGCGATCACGATCCGGGCGCAGGCCTCGGCATCGGAGAGCGCGTCGTGGTGGCGGAGCGGGATGTCGAGCCACCGGCACACGTCGGGGAGCCGGGTGGGGAACAGCCGCCACGCGGCGCGCGCGATGCGGACCGTGCAGCGGAACGGAAGGTCCGGGGGCGTGAGCCCGGCCGCGGCCGTGCACGCCGAGAGGACCGACCGGTCGAAGGGGGCGTGGTGGGCGGCGAGGAACTCGGCGCCCTCGAGGAGGGGAAGGAGTTCGGGCCACACGGCGCCGAACGGCGGGGCCTCCCGCACGTCGTCCCAGGTGAGCCCGTGGACGTGGGTGAACTGGAACGTCGTCCGGGGGGGGCGGATGAGCCGGTGCTCCCGCCCGACGATGCGGCCCCCCTCCACCCGGACGAGCCCCACCGCGCACGCGCTGTCGCGCCCGGTGTCGGCGGTCTCGAAGTCGATGGCGACGAAGTTCGGCACCGAACGGAACGTAACAGACCGGGGGCCCGGTCCCGAGAACCATGTGGCGGACCGGCCCGGAAGCCCGATCGCGCCCCTGCGCGCCTACCGGCGGTCGCCCATGAAGCGCAGGAGGATCAGGAAGATGTTGACGAAGTCGAGGTAGAGGGAGAGGGCGCCGCCCACG
Source organism: uncultured Planctomycetales bacterium (assembly GCA_964546345.1). GTDB lineage: Bacteria > Planctomycetota > PLA2 > PLA2 > JAEUHO01 > JAYTCP01. The sequence continues at coordinate 961 of CAZJJQ010000068.1, read as the reverse complement.
GCCAGGGCGCGGTCGCGCTCGCCGCCGTCCGAGGCCGACCGATGGTAGGCCTTCAGCTTCTGCATGTCGTAGGCCGCGAGCCCCGTGAAGATGAACAGGCCGACGAACGAGGTGAGCCACGTCACGGCGGTGCTCTTGAGGAACACGTTCACCAGCGACGTCACGATGAGCCCGATCAGGAGCATCATGAGCAGGCTGCCGAACGACGACAGGTCCTTCTTGGTGATCGCCCCGTAGGCGGCCGCGCACCCGAAGGTGACCCCGGTGGCCAGGAACGTCTGGAAGATCGACGCCGTCGTGTAGATCAGGAAGATCCCCGCCAGGGTGAGCCCCATGAGCGCGCTGTAGGCGACGAAGAGCGTGGACGCCAGGCTCGCGTTCAGGCGCTTGACGGCGCCGCCGATCGCGAAGACCAGGATCAGCTGGGCGATGAACGCGACCCAGACGACGGCGGGGCTGGCCCCGAACACCGCCGCGAAACGCTCCGGGGTGCCGACGTACCAGGCCACGAGCGCGGTCAGGAGCAGGCCGAACCCCATCCAGCCGAAGGTCCGGGTGAGGAAGCTCCGCTCGGCGACCTCGTAGCGGCCGAGGCCGGGCATCCCGTGGGTGTCGATCGTGTCCATGGCGCAGGGCTCCGGCCGGCGGGTCTCGCCGGCACCGGAGCAGCGTAGGGCCTGGGACAGGCCCGCGCAACCGGGCCGGGGCGGATCGCCCGGGTAGGATCGGAGTCCCGCGGGCACCGCCGTGCCGCGGATCCCTCCCGCCGGGGTCGCCGGAAGGGCGATTAGCTCAGCCCGGTCAGAGCACCTGCCTTACACGCAGGCTGTCGAAGGTTCGAATCCTTCATCGCCCACCACCCCCTCGCCCCCGGCGCCCCCGCGCCCCCCCCCCCGCCCCCCGCGCCCCCCCCCCCGCGCCCCCCGCCCCCCCCGCCGCCCCCGCCCCCGCCGCCCGCGGC
>CAZJJQ010000067.1:8260-10976 GCA_964546345.1 uncultured Planctomycetales bacterium | reverse complement strand
CGACGGACGGCGGGATGTTCGACCTCATCTACGACAAGGTGCGGCGCTTCGACCTGCGCTACTTCGCTGCCGCGGAGGAGCGGGCGAAGGACGACTCGGGGCTCGAGGAGTGGAACAGCACGGTGCTCCACAAGGTGCCCGCGGCCATCGAGCTGATCCTCGAGTACGACGTGCGCGAGCCCCAGCGCAACGAGCCCAACGCCCAGGGCCGCGTGAAGCGCATCATCCTGCTCAACCCGTCCCGCAGCCTTCCCCCAGACACCGGCGCCATGGGGATGACGCCCGGGATGGGGTAGGCGGCCCCCGGGCAGCCGGGGCCCCTCCCCCGCCGCCCCCACCCTCCCGGGCCCGCCGAATCCCCCCGTAGACCGGGCGGTACAGGGCGTCGGACGGTGGTCGCCACCACCCTCGGTTCCCTCCTGCCCGGGGCCTCGGGGGTCGGATAGCCTTTTTCCTTCGTCGTTCGAGACACCGTCCGGGGAGGACTCCATGAGCCGCCGTCGTCCGTTCGTCGCCCTCGCCGCCCTCGCCCTCGCCGCCGTCGCCCGCCCGGGCGCCGCCGAGCCCGTGGCGCCCTTCCTGCTGCAGAACCTGGTGCCCGCGCGCGCGCTCGCGCTCGCGAGCTTCGAGGAGGTCGGCTCCCTCGGCGCGCGGTTCGGGAAGACGGCCCTCGGGAAGATGATCGCGGATCCCGAGATGAAGCCGTTCGCCGCGCCGATCGGCGAGGACCTCGAGAAGCTGATGAAGGGCGAGGGCGGCAAGGGCCTCCCGATCCCGCCCGTGTTCCTCAAGCTCCTCGAGCACCTGACGGGGCTGCACGGGCAGGCGGGCGTGTGCCTCGTGGACATGCCCGAGGGACAGCCCGTCCTCGCGGCGAGCCTCGACTTCGGCGACCGGCTCTCCGAATTCGTCACGTTCGTCAAGCGCATCCGCGAGGAGGAGGGCGGGGCGGACATCCCCGTCGTCAGCCAGGAGAAGGACGGCAAGACCTGGTTCACCGTGGGCGACCCCGAGCACCCGATGATGAGGGGCACCGCCGTGGGCACGGGACTGTTCCTGTCCACCGACGCCGGCTGGATCGACGCCGTCGCCAAGTCGGGCGCCGCCACGGTCGAGGGCGCGCTCGGCGCGAACGAGGCGTTCGGTCGCGTGCGCGCGCAGACGGGGGGCTCCGACCTCGCCCTCTCCGTGTACGCGAACGTCCCCGGGATCCTCGCACGGGTGAAGATGCCCGACGAGGCGCACCGCATCGCGACGGCCCTGGGTCTCGACGAGGTGGAGGCGGCGGGCTACGGGATGGCGTTCAAGGGCGACGGGATGCTCGACTCCATCGTGGTGGACGCCCCGAGGACGAGTCACGGCCTGATGAAGGCCTTCGCGATGAAGCCGGCCTCGCGCAAGTCGTTCGGCTGGGCGCCCTCCACGGCGTTCCTCGTCGAGGAGACGGCCTTCTCGCTCTCCGGCCTGACGGCCCACGTGCGCGACATCGCGGGCCGCATCGACCCCGAGGCCCTCACCGACGTCGAACGTTTCCTGCGGGAGGGCAAGGAGGCCCTCGGGGTGGACCTCGAGCAGGAGCTGCTCGGGGGCCTCTCCGACGACCTCGGCTACTGGCTCGCCATGCCCGAGACCGGCGGCCTCTACCCCGAGCTGTGCCTCTCCATCGGCGTCAAGGATGCCGCCGCCTACGAGAAGACCGTCGAGAAGGTCGCGGACGGCATCCTCGCGCAGGTGAGCAAGCACGAGCGGGTGGCGGCCTCGCGCCGCGTGATCGAGTGGCACGGCAAGCGCCTCCACGTGATCGACCTCGCCTACGTCGAGGGCAGGAAGCCCGTGCCGTTCCAGCCGACGATCTGCTTCGCCGACGGCCGGATGCTCGTGACGCTCGTGCCGCACGCGATGAAGGAGACCCTCCTGCGCAAGGAGGCCGGCGGCGCCGGCCTCGCCGGCGAAGAGGACGTGAAGGCGCTGCTCGCGGCCGCCCCCGAGGGGACCGGCAGCATCGCCTACCTCGACCTCCAGGCGATCCTCAACCTGGCCTACGACACGGGCGTCCCGCTGCTCCAGACGGTCGCGAAGCCCAACGTCCTCGGCGTCCCGGTGCGGCTCGACTGGGCGCAGCTGCCCGCCGCCCGCTCGATGCGCCCCTACTTCCGCAGCATGGGCGTCTTCAGCGCCTGCGACGGCAAGTCGCTGCGGATCTCGATCCACAGCCCGACGGGGATCGTGGTGCCGCTGGCGCTCGTCGGCGCCGTGGCAGCCACGTTCGTCGCGCGGCGCCACGAGGCCTTCCACCGCGAGCTGATCGAGCTCGCGCCCGACTCGCACGCCGAGAGCGAGGCCCAGCGCGCGCTGATGGCCGATCTCCAGGCGTCCCAGATCGTCGAGGCGATCCGCGCCTACCGCAACGCCACGGGCCGGCTCCCGGCCACGCTGACGGTCCTGACGGAGAAGGGTCCGGACGGGGGCCCGTACCTCGACTCCCTCCCGCTCGACCCGTGGAAGTTCGGCTTCATCTACACCATCAAGGACGCCGAGAAGGGCACCTTCGAGGTGCGCTCGTGGGGCGCCGACGGGCGCCCGGACACGACGGACGACATCGTCGAGCCGCCCTCCACCGACGGGAAGTAGCAGTACGGAGGCGGCGCAAAGTCCGCTAGTTTGACGGGAGCGCTCCCCTGCACCGGGGGATCTTCCAGTCAAACTAGCGGACTTT
>CAZJJQ010000067.1:0-8250 GCA_964546345.1 uncultured Planctomycetales bacterium | reverse complement strand
CGGCCGCCCCCCCCCCGGGGGGGTACTCTCTATTCATCTGCGGGTCCCCCCCCCCGCCTCCGTACTGCTACTCCGTACCGCCCCTCACCGCGCCTTCGGCCGCAGCTCCGTGCGCCCGCCCAGGTAGGGCACGAGCGCCTTCGGGATCGCGATGCTGCCGTCTTGCCGCTGGTGGTTCTCGAGGATCGCGATGAGGATGCGCGGCGTCGCGACCACGGTGTTGTTCAGCGTGTGGCAGGTGCGCACCTTGCCCGCGTCGTCGCGGTAGCGGAGGTCGAGGCGGCGGGCCTGGAAGTCGAAGAACATGCTCGCGGAGTGCGTCTCGCCATAGCCCTTGCGGCTCGGCATCCACGCCTCGAGGTCGTACTTGTAGACCTGCCCACGCCCCATGTCGCCCGAGCAGACGGAGACGACCCGGTAGGGCAGCTCGAGGGCCTTCAGCAGGTCCTCGGCGTTCTTCACGATGTCCTCGAGGTGCGCGCGGCTCCGCGCCTCGTCGGCGACGTCCACGATCACCTGCTCGACCTTCGTGAACTGGTGGACGCGGTAGAGCCCGCGGGCGTCCTTGCCGTAGGTGCCCGCCTCGCGCCGGAAGCAGGGCGAGAACCCCGCGTAGCGCAGGGGCAGCTCCCTCGGGTCGAGGATCTCCCCGCCGCGCAGCGCCGTGACCGAGACCTCGCTCGTGCCCACGAGCCACGCCGACGAGTCGTCGAAGGTGGGGTTCTCGATCTTGTAGGTCTGCTCCTCGGCGCCGGGGAAGTACGCGGTCCCGACGAGCGCCGACTCCCGCACGAGGACCGGCACCGTGAGGGGCGTGAACCCGCGCGACACGATCAGGTCGAGGCCCAGCCGCAGCACGGCCTGCTCGAGCAGCATCGCGTCGCCCTTGAGGAAGTAGGACCGGCTGCCGGCGATGCGGCCCGCGCGCTCGACCTCGAGCCCGTCCATCCCCGCGAGCAGGTCCACGTGGTCCTTCGCGGGGAAGGAGAACGTCGGCGGGGTCCCGTGCCGGCGGACCTCCACGTTGTCCGCGTCGGTCAGCCCGTCCGGGACCTCGTCCGCGGGCGGGTTCGGGGCCGTGCGGAGGAGGGCGTGGATCTCGGCGTCGAGGGGGGCGAGCGCCGCCTCGCTGCGCTCCACCTCCTCCTTCAGGGCCTTCAGCCGCGCCAGGGCCGCGGCCTTCGCGTCGCCAGCCAGCCTGCTCACGTCCTTGCCGAGCCGGTTCTGCTCGGCCTTCGACGCCTCGCGGGCGGTCGTCAGCCTCCGGCGCTCGGCGTCGAGCGCCAGGGTGCGATCCACGTCGAACGGGATGCGCTTGCGCGCGGCACCGCGCCGGAAACGCTCGGGGTCGTCGCGGAGCAGGGCGAGGTCGATCATCGGAGGGCTCCTTCGAGGCGGGAGAGCTCGTCGGCGAAGCGGGCGAGGCCGGCCTCCTCCCGCGCGCCGAGCACGTAACGGATCGAGGTCCGCAGGTACCGCCGGGCCTCCGCGGGGGAGAGGCCGTGGGCGGGCCCGTGAAGGTCGGCGAGGGCGTCGCGGCGGGCAAGCCCGCGCTCGGCCGACAGATCGAGCAGGGAGGCGAGGGACTCGCGGTCGGCATCGGGCAGCCCCGCCCGCGCGGTCCACCGCGCGAAGACGAAGGGGAGCCCCGTCCACGCGGTCCACTCGGCGCCCAGGTCGAGGGTGGCCTCGCGCGGATGGGACCGCGCCCGGGCCATGGCCCGGTCGCCGATGGCGAGCACCAAGGCGTCGGGATGGGCCCGGGGATCGGGCCCCAGCTGGTCCGCGACCACGTACTCCGGCCGGAGCCCGTGGCGGCGCTCCAGGAGGACCCGGAGCAGCGCGACGCTGGTGCGGCTGGCGGGATCCAGGACGACGCGCCGGGGCCAGGACGTCGGGGGCCCAGGCCGAGGGAGGAACGCGAGCACGCTGTCCACCGGCCCCTCGCCCGCGATGCCGTACCGCCCGAGGAAGCCCCCGCCGACGCCCCGGAGTGCCTCGGCGACGGGCAGCAGGGCCGCGTCCACGGCGCCGTCAGCCAGCCAGGCGGACAGGTACGCCGGGTCCCCCGGGCGCCGGACCACCTCGTCCGGGAGGTCCTCGACCAGGGGCACGGCGTTCAGGTACGGGACGATGCCGAGGGTGGGCACGGGAAGGGCATCCGCAGGCCGGGGGAGCCGCAACGGCGCCCCGATTCGTACCCCGGGCGGTCCGCTCCGCCCCTTTGTGCGCGGGCCGCTGCAACGCGAGAGCCGTTCCCCAGGCGCCCGGAGGCGGCCAGGGAACGGCTCGTGCGACCGAGAGAAGGCCGCCGGGAAGGCCTAGGCCCCCCGGGAGCTCTCCAGGCAGCGGCCCAGGTCAGTCGCCCAGGCAGGGATCGCAGCGATAGGGGTCGTGCTTGTCGTAGTTGAGGAAGTACACGTCCACGAAGTCCATCATCTGGCGCCCGTCCCGCTTGAGGCTCTTGCCGTAGCAGGGCTTCTCGCAGTGGAGGCCGCCACCGCAGCTGCAGGCGGTAGCAGCGAGGGACGCGACGGCGAGCGCAACGGTCATCAGGCGCTTCAGCATGGAACCCAGCCTCCCAACTCGGATCGGTCAGCGGACCGTGGTTGCGGTTGGCGCCGTCTGCCCAACGGCGCGAGAGAGGGAGTGTGTATCAATCCGGGCCCCGGTCGTCAAAGGGTTTTCCCGCTTCGGGGCCGGAGGCCTCCCAGGCCGTCGCAGCGGGCCCCTCCACCGGGTCCGAGGGGTGCGCGGAGGGCCCCGGCCTTCCCCCCGGCCCTCGGGAGGCCCCGGCTCCCCGTGGGGCAAGCCCCCCTGCTCCTGGGGCCCCCTCCCGGGCGGCGGGGGCCTACCCGGCCGGGGGTGCCGGGGGCGTCTCCGGGGCTGCCGCCCCCACGTCCCCGCGGCCCGGGCGCCCGCCCGGGGCCCCATACAGCGCGTGGTCGCGCACGTACGCCTCGATGGCGGGCGAGACGAGGCCGGACAGGCTCTCCCCGGCGGCGACCCGGCGCCGGATCTCGGTGCTCGACACGTCCTTCGGCTCGAGGTCGAGCCAGCGGACGGGGACGTTGCGGCCCTCGAACTCCGGCGGCGCCTCCGTGTCGGACCCCGGGCGGGCGGCCACCAGCAGGGTCGCCCGGTCGAGGATCGCCTCCCAGTCCTTCCAGAGGGGGAACTCCTGGAAGCTGTCCCCGCCGATCAGCAGGTGGAAGGTCGAGCCCGGCGGGTACATCCGCGCCAGCTTGGTCAAGGTGTCGATGGTGTACGAGGGGCCTTCCCGACGCCCCTCGATCTCGAGGACCTCGGTCCGCGGCAGCCCCTCGACCCCCAGCCGGGACATGGCCACGCGGTGGTGGAAGGGCGTGATCTCCTTCCCCACCTTATGCGGCGGCTGCCCCGCCACGACCACGAGGACCCGATGGAGCAGGGGCAACGCCGCCTCGACGATCTGGCGGTGACCTTCGTGGAAGGGGTCGAACGAGCCGCCGAACACCCCCACCGTCGGGCCCACCGGCGGCGGCGCCACCGGACGTGGCCGGGAGGTGAACACGTTGAGGGCCGCGGCGAAGGCGCCGGCGAGCAGCAGCCCACCGGCCTGCCGAGGCAACGGCACGCCCTTCAAGGCGGAGAGGACGCCCGCCACGGCGAGGAGCCCGGCGACCCCGAGGAGCGTGAACCTCCCCGCCTCCGGGATCGCTGCCCTCGGGTATGCGCAGGCGAGCGCGACGAGGGCGAGGGACAGCAGGCCGGGTTCGTTGCCCGGAAAGGCCGGCGACAGCGCCGCCGCGATGAGGACCCCCGCGACGGCGAGGAAGGTCCCCCGCACGGTCTTGCGGGCCAAGGCGAGCTGGAGGCAGGTGCTGCCGACCACCAGGCCGAGCACGCCCGCGGCGACGCCGCGCAGGGTCGCACCGCTCGTCACGTCCCAGGCGGCCACGCCGAGGCCGCACAGGATCACGAGGACGGGCACCCACAGGTCCCGCTTCTCGCTCATGGCGTCGGGGCTCGCATGGGGGGACGTTACCACGAGATCCACGCCACCCCGTGCGGCAGGTCGCCGCCCCCCGCGACCCCGCAGCGGCCCCCCTCCCCTTCCTTTCCGGTCGGGTCCGCTCACCGCATCCTCGGCGCATCCCAAGCTCCGGAGCGTCTCCCCTGCCCTCGCCCGAACGCCCCGTGCCCTGCCTCATCGGCGCGACCGGCGTCGGCAAGACGGCCGTCGGCGTCGAGGTCGCCCGGCTCCTCGGGGCGGAGGTGATCTGCTGCGACGCCCTGACGGTCTACCGCGGCCTCTCGATCCTCACCGCGAAGCCCTCCCCGCCCCCCACCGCCCCCCACCACCTCCTCGACGTCTGCTCCCCCGACCAGACGTACTCCGCCGCCCGTTTCCTCGACGACGCGGACCGCCTGGTGGCGGGGATCCGCGGCCGGGGACGCGAGGCGCTGATCGTGGGAGGGACCGCCCTCTACCTCAAGGCCTTCGCCAAGGGGATCGGGCCGCGCGTGGGTCGCGACGACGCGCTGCGGGCGCGGCTCGAGGCCCTCGCCGCGCGGGAGGGGCCGTCGGCGCTGTGGGCGCTGCTCGAGGCGCAGGACCCGGTCCGTGCGCACGAGCTCCACCGCAACGACACGCGTCGGCTGGTGCGGGCGCTCGAGATCGTGGCGGGCAGCGGCCGCCCCGCCAGCGCGCTCCGGCGGGAGTGGTCGGCCCCGGACCGGCGGCCCCTCGCGATCGTCGGCCTGCGGCGGGAGCCGGCCGATCTGGAGGAGAGGATCCGTCGGCGCGCCGAGGGCATGCTCGCGGAGGGCGTCGCGGCGGAGGTGGAGCGCCTCGCCGCGGCGACGCCCCCCGCGTCGCGGGAGCTGCGCCAGGCGCTGGGCCTCAAGGACGTCGAGGCCTACCTCGGGGGGAGCCTGTCCCGGGAGGGGTGCGTCGAGCGGCTCGCCCTGCGCACGAGGCAGTTCGCGAAGCGCCAGGCGACGTTCTTCGCGCACTTCGGGGCGGCGACCTGGCTCGACGTGGCCCCCGACGAGCCGGCCGCCCGCACCGCGGCGCGCGTCGCCGCGGTCTACGCGCTCGGGACGTCCGCGTAGCGGTCGCGGGCCGCGCGCAGGCGCGTGCGGAAGGTCTCGGCGAGCCGCGCCGGGGACAACACGCGGACGCGACCCCCGAACTCGGCCACCCAACGCAGAAGCCCGTCCTCGCTGCGCACCTCGACCTCGTACAGCCCCGTCCCGTCGGCGCGTCGCTCGAGCCTCCCGGCGCCGGAGAGCCGGCGCTCGAGCAGCCAGGTCGCCACCTCGTCGGTCTCGAGCGTGACCACCACGGGCGGGGCGCCCTCGTCGATCTGGAACTCCTCGACGCCGACGTGCTTGGAGATGTCGAAGTCGGCGGGCACCTCGTACTCCGGGCCGCCGCGGCGCCCGGGGACCCCGACGCGGCCCTGGATGCGGTCGAGCCGGAAGTTGCGGATCGCCTGGCGGTCCTCGTCGAAGCCCACGAGGTACCAGTTGCCGTCCGCGAGCCCGAGACCGTACGGGCGCAGGACGCGCCTCTCGGTCTTGCCCGTCGCGACGGCGGCGTAGCGGAAGATCACCCGCCTCCGGTGCGCCACCGCCTCTCCCAACGGCTCGAGGTGGCGCCGCTGGGTGTCCTCGTCGCCGTGGTCGAGGCTCATCATGTGCTGCTCGGTGACCGAGGCGCGCATGGGCTCGGGCAGCTGCGAGTCGATGGTGAGCTTCGCGAGCGCGCTCTTCAGGTTCCGGCCGACCGGGTCGTCCACGACGCCGATCGAGCGCTGGAGCACCGCAACCAGCATGGCATCCTCGGGCTCGAGGGCGAGCTCGGGGAGGAAGTAGCCCTGCTTGTCGATCACGTAGCCCGGCTGGCCCGAGGGGTCCTCGGCCTTGTACTCGATGACGACGCCGATCGCGCGCAGGTCGGCCTTGTCGCGGTCGAAGCGCTTCTCGATGGCGTCGGGGCTCGCCTCGTCGTCGTAGCCGACCACCTGGGCCCGCATGTCGCTGAACGGCACGGGGGCCCGGGCCGACAGCAGGTACGACACCAGGTTGAGCTGGCGCTCGAGCTTGGCGACCTTGGGGTCCTTCTCGTCGGGCACGTGTCGCGGGTCCATGGCGGTCTCGGCGGGTCGGGCTCGTCGGAGGGGGAGACTACGCGCCGACGCGGGGCGACCTCGGTCACGGGGGAAGTCGGGGGGCGCGGGGGGCGAAGGGGAGCGCCCGGTCACCCGCTCGCACGGCACCGTCGGCCCCTTCAGGCGAGGCTTCTCGGCGTGGCCCAGTGGCCTCGGCGGAACCATACCACGTAGGCCGTCGCCACGGCGAGGTGGGTCCCGAGGACCGCCAGCCACAACGCCCGGACGCCCCCGAGCGTCTCCGCGTGCTCGGCGACGATCCAGGCCAGGGGGAAGCCCACGAGGCCGTACCCCACGAGCTCGATGAAGAACGACGGCAGGGTGTGGCCGGCCCCGGCCATCGCCTGGGAGAGGACGATGCCGATGGCGACGTAGGCGTACCCTGCGCTCGAGACCTGGAGGAAGGTCGTGCCGATCCGGACCACCGCCTCGAAGTCGCCGACCTTGGTGTCCGAGCCGAGGAATCGGATCAGGGGGTCGGCGAAGAGCACGTAGCACGCCGCGAAGAGCAGCATGGTGGCGGCGTTGAGGCCGACGGCGATCCAGGAGGCCTGGACCGCGCGGTGGCGCTGCCCCGCCCCCAGGTTCTGCGCGACCAGGGTGCTCGCCGCCGCGGCCCAGCCCAGGCCGCAGAACAGGGCGAAGGTGTCGAGACGCAGGCCGATGTTGTAGGCCGCCTGGGCCGCGACGACCTCCTCGTGGGGCACGGCCTTCGCCACGAACTTCACGAGGTAGAGGTACTGCACCATGCGGACGAGCCACGTGCCGCACCCGGGGACCCCGATCCGCAGGATCTGCCACTGGGTGCGCCACCGGAAGGCGAGGCGCCGGATCCGGAGCCCGGCGAAGCCGTTCCGGAGGAACCAGAACGCCGGCAGCACCGCGAGCCCGCGGGACACCACCGTCGCCCACGCGGCGCCCACGACCCCCATGGGCGCGACCCCGAGCCCGCCGAACACCCACCAGATGCACAGCACGACGTTGAGCACGTTCGCGCCCACGAGCAGCAGCATGGGCAGCTTGCTGTTGCCCGCGGCCCGGATCGCCCCGGTCACCTGGAGCAGGAGGAACATCGTGACGGTGCCGAGGCTCATGATCTCGAGGTACTCGGTGGCCAGGTCGAGGACCTGGCCCTCCGCCTCGAGCGCGGCGCAGATCGGCCGCGCGAGCAGGTACGGCGGCACGCCGAACACGACCCCGAGCAGCACGGACAGCACGATCCCCTGCCCGGCCTCGTAGTTCCCCCGACGGTGGTTCCCGATCCCCATGTGGCGCGCGACCAGGGCGATGGCCGCCGTCACGATCCCGTTGTAGATGATCATCGGGATCGAGTTGACGAGGGAGGGGATCCCCGCCGCCGCCAGCGCCACGTCCGAGTGGGGCAGCTTCCCGACGATGTAGAGATCGACCAGGTTGAACAGCGAGTGGAACGCCATGCCGGCCACCAGCGGCCACCCGAAGGCCAGGGTGGCGCTGAGCAGCGGGCCCTTGGTGATCAGGGTCCCGCTGCGGTGGATCGACATGGCGTCCCGTGCCCCGGTCGCGCCGAGGGCTAGACGAGCGTCGTCACGTCGTGGCAGGGCAGCGCGAACGCCTCGGCCACGCCCTTGTGGGTGACCTTGCCCTTCCACGCGTTGACCGCGCCGCGGAGGGCGGCGTCCTGCTTCACCGCGTTCACCGGGCCCAGGCGGGCCAGGGTGCGGGCGAAGGGCAGGGTCGCGTTCGTCAGGGCGTACGTGCTCGTGCGCGCGACCGCGCCGGGCATGTTCGCGACGCAGTAGTGCACCACGCCGTCCACGACGTACGTGGGATCGGCGTGGGTCGTCGCCTTGATGGTCTCGACGCAGCCGCCCTGATCGACGGCGACGTCGACGATGACGGAGCCTTCCTTCATGTCCTTCAGGTTGGACCGGGGCACCAGGATCGGCGCGCGCGCGCCCTCGACGAGGACGGCGCCGACGACGAGGTCGGCGTACTTGACGCGGCTGTGGATGTTCACGGCGTTGCTGTAGACCGTCGTCACGTTCTTGGGCATCACGTCCTCGAGGTAGCGCAGCCGGTCCAGGCTGATGTCGAGGATCGTGACGTGGGC
>CAZJJQ010000066.1:0-11021 GCA_964546345.1 uncultured Planctomycetales bacterium | reverse complement strand
CCCGCCCCCTCACTCCTGGGCGCTGCGCACGAGCTCGGCGAAGAGCCCGCCCTTCTCGACGAGCTCGCCGTAGGTGCCGACCTCCGCGATGCGGCCCCCGTCGAACACGAGGATGCGGTTCGCGTCCTTCAGCGTCGTCAGCCGGTGCGCGATCATGATCGTGGTGCGATCGGCGCGCGCGTCGGTGAGGGCGTGCTGCACGTGGCGCTCGCTGATGTTGTCGAGAGCGGAGGTGCCCTCGTCGAGGATCAGGATCGGCGGGTTCTTCAGGAACACGCGGGCGAGGGCCAGGCGCTGGCGCTGGCCGCCGGAGAGGTTGTGCCCCCGCTCCGCGACGACCGTGTCGTAGCCCTTCGGCATGGCCATGATCTCGTCGTGGAGGTAGGCCCGACGCGCGGCGCTCTCCACCTGCTCCGCCGTGGCCTGGGGCGCCTCGTACGCGATGTTCTCCCGGATCGTCCCCGCGAAGACGAACGGGATCTGGCTGACGTAGCCGAACAGCCGGCCGATGGAGTCCCGCGAGAGCGACTCGAGCGGGATGCCGCCGAGCACGGCCGTGCCGGAGGTGTGGTGGAGCAGCCGCATCAGCGACTTGATCCACGTGGACTTGCCCGACCCCGAGCGCCCCGCCGCGCCGATCGTCTCGCCGTGCGCGATCGAGACCGACACGCCGTCGAGCCCGCGCTTGGGCTTCCCGTCGCGGCCGGCGAACTCCACCGCGAGGTCGCGGCAGACGATGGCGGGGGCCCCGCGGGCGAACGTCGGCTCGCGCAGGGTGACCTGCCCGAACGAGCGGTCCACCGGGGTGTCGAGGAGGGCCAGCAGGTCGCCGACCTGGATGCTGCTCTCGTGGGCGTCGTCGAGGATGCGGTGGATGTCCCGCAGCGGCGCCATGACGCCCAGGAACAGCATCGAGAACGTCAGCACGTCGCCGAAGGAGATCGTGCCGCGCGCCGCCAGGAAGATGGCGAACGCGATGACGCCCACGTGGAACAGCCCCTCGTTGAGCGCCTTCGCGCAGTCGAAGAGCGACCCCGCGACGTGGTGGGCCAGCTGCCGTCGGCGCCGGTCCTCGGCGGCCGACTCGATGCGCGCCGCCTCCTTGCCCTGCGTGTTCGCCGCGCGGATGTACTCGATGCCGCCGAGCTGCTCGACGATGGTCCCGTCGAGGCCCTCCTTCGCGCGGGCCAGGCTGATGCGGACGCCCTTCTGCGACTTGATCTGCCGCAGGGTGATGAAGAGGGCGAGCGGGATGACGAGCGCCATCGCCACGGCGAGCATCGGCTGCAGCGTCAAGGCGGCGATCAGGGCGAACAGGCCCGTCAGCAGCGCGGGCACGAAGTCCATGAACCCGAGCTTCACGAAGCGCACGAAGCCGTCCACGCTGCGCCCGATGCGCCCGTGAAGCGCCCCGACGCGCTCGCCGGAGAGCGTCCCGAGGTCGAGCTTGAGCAGGTGCGTCACCAGCGAGCAGACCGTGTCCTTCTCGAGCTGCGTCGTGGTCCGCTGCACGAGCCAGCGGCGCACCACGAGGAACGCCTCCTTGAGCAGGTAGGCCGCGGCGATCCACACGAGGAAGGACACCGCCACGGAGCTCAGGTCGTCGGCCGCGAGCACGTGCGCCTCGGCCGCGCCCGCAGCCCCCCGCGGCGCGCGCGCCACGAGCGTGAGCCGGTCCGCGATCCCGCTCACCCACAGCGGGAACCGCGCGATCCCCTCTGGCTCGTAGCCCTGCATCGTGTTGACGAGGCCACCGAGCAGCATCGGCACCAACGTGCCGGCGGCAGCCGTCGCGGCCATCACGAGGGTCGCGAGCACGAGCGAGCGGCGGTGTCGGCGGGCGACGAGCGCCCACACCTTGCGCGCGCGGCGGAGGACGAGGCCCTTCTCCGCCGGGGGAGGCGGATGCGGGGGATGACCGGGAGGGGGCGGCGGGGGAGGGGGCGGCGGAGGGTGGGCTTCGGGGGGCATGAAGTCCGGCGCGGTGGTCAGGAGAGGTAGGTGAACCAGAGGGCGTAGATCCCGAGCATCGCCAGCGAGAAACCGATCCCGAAGCCGAGGTAGCTGCGGAACGTCACGGCGTGCTCCGGGTCCTTGAAGCGGCCGCTCTCCTCCGCGAGGACGACGCCCGCGCTCGCCGCCGTCACGAGGCTGCTGCTGCCGGCGCAGATGCCCGCGCCCAGGGCCCACGCGGACACGTGGGACGGGTCGAGCTTCTGGATGGACGCCCCCACCGCGGTCACCCAGGACGCGGCCTCCGTGAACATCGTGCCGAAGTAGCCGGTCACGAGGACGGCCGCCGGGGCGACGTGGCCCGGCGACGTCTGGGTCGTCTCGATCTGCTCGTGCAGGAACGCGCCGATCGAGGAGCGGGCGACGCACTCCGCGATCGCGAAGATCGCGGCGAACGAGAGGTAGACGTCGCCCCCGAGGGAGGTCAACGTGTGAAGGCGGTCCCGGCGCCGCTCGAGGAGCACGCAGAAGAGGATCGAGGCGGCGCCGATCGCGATCTTCCAGTCGTCGAAGACCACGTGGAGGACGATGAACCCCAGGAGCCCGACGAGCCCGATCCCGAGCAGCCTCCGGTCGATCACGAGGTCGTTGCGCGCCGCCTTCCAGTCCACGGCCGCGCTCGCCATCGCCAGGGTCTCACCGACCGCGGGGAGGGGGACGGCCGGGCGCCGTGCCATCGTCCGCCGCGTCAGGAACACCACCACGGTGATCAGGATGCCGAGCACGATCAGGTTGGGCGGGACGATCTCCCGCGTGAAGTCGCCCGCGGTGAGGCCCCAGTACTCGGCCTCCTTGATGTTGGGCGTGTCCCCCCATCGCGTGGAGAACCCACCGAGGTTGCTCGCGACGAGCGCGCCCGAGAGGATCCAGCGCGAGGGGATCCCGTAGGACATGCAGAGCCGGATGATGATCGGCGTCATGATCAGGATCGACGTGACGTTGTGCATCAGCGCGGCGGTGACGTAGGTGGCGAGCAGGACCGTGGCGATCAGCAGGGGCGTGGTCGAGCGCGGGGAGCGCAGCCGGAGCCGGCCGAAGCCGTAGCCGGCGCCCGCGGCGAGCCACTTGAAGCCGTTGCTGCGCTCGATCATGTGCGCCGGCACCGCGACGGCCGTGAACAGGATCGTGATCGGCGCGTAGTGCTCGAACGCGATCGCGAGGACGTGCGGAGCCTCGCGCCCCTGGAGCAGGAGGAAGGCGAGGGCCAGGAGCGACATGGCCAGCGCGAGGGGCACCCTCCAGACCGTCATCGACACGAAGGTCGCGAGGAGGAGCACGAGCATCAGCACACCCATGGCCTGCATCCCTCCTGAGGCACGAGCCGGGCATCTTACGGACGCTCCCCCCCCCGGCAACCCCCGATCTGCCGAAGGCGGCGCCGGCTACGGCCCCCCACACCCGCGGGGGCGGGGCGGCCTCCGCTTGTACTCAGCAAGTTCGCCCCTCGGACAGGGTCCCCTCCCCCGGCGCCCCCACCCTCCCGCCGGCCCGCTTTGCGTGGCCGGGGCCGACGGCTCCGACGGGGTGTTCTCGCCTGGCTACGGCTCCGCTGCGGGCTCGGTCGCGCTCGCCGCGGCGGGGGAACCCTGCGGAAGGGGCCTTCGCGACCCGGGCTCGGTGCCACTGCGACCCCGCTCGAGGCGGTCGAGGCGACCCTCGACGAGGTGGGCCCGGACGTCGCCCTGGGCGGCCGCCTCCGGGCTGTGGGTCACCATTAGGATCGTGATGCCCTTGCGCTCGTGGAGCGAGCGCAGGAGCCCCAGGATGTCCCGCGCGAGCCCGGGATCCAGGTTTCCGGTGGGCTCGTCGGCGAGGAGGAGGGCCGGGTCGGTCACCATCGCGCGCGCGATCGCGACGCGCTGCTGCTGCCCGGCGGAAAGCTCGCGGGGCAGGTGGTGGGCCCGCCCGCCGAGGCCGACCTCCTCGAGCGCCTTGCGCGCGCCCTCCGCCTGCTCTTCCCGGCCCGCGCCCCTGAGGCCCAGGGGCACGGCGACGTTGCGGAGGGCCGAGAGGTAGGGGATCAGGCTGAAGCTCTGCAGGACGAACCCGACGTGCCGGCGTCGGAACTCGGCGCGCTGCGCGTCCGAGAGCGCCTGGATCTCGCGGTCGCGGAAGAGGATGCGGCCCGACGTCGGACGGAGCAGACCCCCGACGGCGAGGAGGAGCGTCGTCTTGCCGGAGCCGGAGGGGCCCGTGATGGTGAGGAAGGTCCCGGCCTCCACGTCGAGGGAGACGTCGCGGAGGGCGTCCACCGGGCCGTCCGCGTGGAGGTAGCGCTTGCCGAGCCCGTCGATGCGTAGGAGCACGTCAGACCTCCTGCATGCTGGAGAAGGGCTCGACGCGCGACGCGGTGCGGGCGGGGAGCCAGGACCCGAGCAGCGCGACGCCGAGCGCGAGGCCGATCGCCTCGGGCGCCAGGGGAAGGAGCGGACGCACGGCGAGGTCGGCCAGATAGGGCCCGAGCACGACCGCCGCGACGGACCCGAGCACGAAGCCGAGCACGCCGCCGACCACGCCGAGGAGGGCGCCCTTCGAGAGCAGCAGCAGGTACAGGCTGCGCCGTCCGGCCCCCATCATCCGCAGGATCCCGAGCTCGCGCCGGCGCTCGTGGACGTTGGCCCACAGGAAGTTCGCCATGGACACGGCACCGACGAACAGGACGATGAAGAGGAAGGCGAGCGACACGCGCCGCATGAGCCGGTTCGTCTCGAGCTGGGTGGAGACGATCTGCGAGATGGTCGTGATCCGCGTGTCGGGGAGGATGTTGCGCAGCTTCGCGAGGAGCCCCTCGGAGATCGCGTTGCAGCAGCCCATGATCTCGATCGCGCTGACCCGGCCCTCGGCCTTCACGAGGGCTTGGAGCGCGTGCAGGTGGACGAAGACGCGATCGTCGTCGATCGTCCCGGTCGCGGGGAGCACCGCCGCGACGCGGAAGTCCTGGCCGAGGAACGAGGCCGTGGCGCCTTCGGCGAGCGCGAGCCGCACGGCCGCCTCGGCGCCGACCAGGCAGTCGGCGGCCGCGAGCGACGTCACCACCTTGCGCTGGAGGCGCGGGTTCTCGTAGCCGTGGGAGCGGTTCGCGGCGGCGCCGGGGTCGCAGGAGAGGCGCAGGTCGGCCCCCTCGAGCCCCTCCAGCTGCCACGCCGGCTTCGAGGCGATCTCCGAGGCGGGCAGGATCCCCGTGAGCACGACGTCGCGCGTGCCGGTCTTCACGCGCCGGGTGAGCTTGGGCGAGAGGTTGTCCACCCCGGGCAGCGCCGAGCTGACGATCCGCTCGACGAACTCCTCCGGCATGGTCGGGGCGTCGATGTCCGCGGTGTAGTAGTCGTCCACCGCCGCTCCCTGCGGCAGCACGAGGATGTTGGCGCCCAGGTTGTCGAGCTTGACGGCCACGGCCACCTCCGAGGCGGAGGTGACCGTCCTGATGCCGACGATCACGGCGATGCCCAGGGTGATGGAGAGGAGGCCCGAGATCAGCTGCACCTTCCGGTGGCGCAGCTCCTCCCACGCGAGACGGAGGATGGCCATGGTCGGGACCTACTTCCGGCCTTCGGGGCCGCACTGGCCGCCCGGGCAGCAGGGGGCCTCCACCTCCTTGGTGGCCGCGGTGGCGAGGTCCTCGACCTTCGGCACGCCGGTGTACGTCGCCGTCGGCCGCCCCTTCGCGTTGTAGACCGCGACCCACGGCACCGTCGTCTTCGCATCGACCCGGAGCTCCTTCACGAACGCCGCCTCGGGGGCCGCATCGAGGTCCACCTCGATGGCGACCGCCGCCCCCTTCAGCGCGCCGACGGCGGCGCGGGCCGCCTGCACGGCCCCCGCGCGCTCGGGCATCGACGCACGCGTGAACACGAGGAGGGGAGCCTTCCGCTCCTCGAGCGCCTTCAGGTAGGCCGCCTTCCCGGGCCCCGGGATCATCGCGGCGAGGCGCGCCGCGGTGGTGGCCTCGGGACGGGCCCCGCCCGCGGCGACGCCATTCGGCGCGATGACGAGGATCATCGGCACGGGCACGCTCCCGAGGCGGTAGCGGCGCACGGTCGCCGCGGCGGCGGGATCCCCGCGGTCGAGCTCGAGCACGGACGTCCCCGGGGCGAGCTCCCGTGCCTGGTTCGCGACGCTGCGGGCCGTGGCGAGCTGCGGCGAGGCCCCCTCGGAGACGATGAGGAAGACCGCACGCCCGGCCGAGGTCGCGGCCGCGAGATCGGCCTCGACGTGGGCCCACGCCCCGGTGGCGGCCAGAGCGAGGACCAGGACGACGGAGAAGGGACGAACGACGTGCATCTTCACGAGGGAACCTCCTGTGCGAGGCGCAGGGGCGCCTCGACGATCGAGCTCTCCACCGCGGCGGCCCGCCACGGCACCAGGACGACCCGCGGGGAAAGTCCTCGCACCTCCTGCAGGTACCGGCTCTCCCCCCGCCGCCGACGGACGAGCACCGGGTCCGACACGACGAGGGGCGTCAGGGTCTGGTTGACGACCCAGGCGTACGGCTCGATCCCGGCGCGACGCAGATCGGCCTGCAGCGAGGCGGCTTCATGGACCGGGGTCGCCTCCGGCAGCGTCACGATCACGACCTTCGTGTAGCCCGGGTCGCGCAGGCGAGGGAGGAGCGACCGGACGGCGTCGGGGACCGCGCCCGAGGCCCGCGAGACCTCGCGGTGATAGTGTCCCGCGGCGTCGAGGAGCAGGACCGTGTGACCGGTCGGCGCGGTGTCGATCACCGTGAACCCCGACGTGCCCTCGGCCACCACCCGGGCGAGCGCGCGGAACACGGCGACCTCCTCCGTGCACGGGGATCGCAGGTCCTCCTCGAGCAGGGCGCGCGCGTCGGGCGCGAGGTCGCCGGACGCGTCCAGCACCTCGCGCACGTAGGCCGCGACCTCGGCCTTCGGGTCGATGCGCGTGAGCCGCACCCCGGCTGCCTCCTCTTCGACGGTCCCGTCGAGGCGCCCCGCGGGATCGGTGGTGGTCCAGTGGACGCGATGGCCCGCGCGCGCGAGCGCCCGCGCGAGCGCGCGGGCCACGCTGGTCTTCCCGACGCCTCCCTTGCCCATCGTCATCACGACGCCCGCGCCCCTCGCACCGATCCCCTCGACCAGCGCGTCGAAGGTCGTGTCCGGGCCTGCGAGGGAGGGGCACTCGTCCGGGGGGGCGGTCTCCTCCGCCTCGACGCCGGAGACGACGCCCCGCAGCGCGGCCAGCCCGAGGAGGGGCGCGGCGCGCAACGGGAGCTCGATGCGCGGGAGGGAGCGCAGGGCCTCCGGCATCGCGTCGAGCGCCCGCCGGCCGCGCTCCTCGAGCGCCTGGGCGACCGGGTCTCCAGGATCGGTCGCCCGGAAGATCCCGTTGACGAATAGGCGGACGTTCTCGATGCCGAGCTGCGCCAGCTCCCCCCGCGCGCGCGCCGCCTCCGCGAGGGCGGACGCCTCGGGCCGCGTCACGAGCACGAGAGTCGTCGCCCGCGCGTCGGCCAGCGCGGCGCGGCTCGCGGCGTAAAGGGCGCGTTGGGCCGCGAGCCCGGCGAGCGGGCCCAGGCAGGAGGCGCCGTTCGTGGAGGCGTCGAGGAACGTGCCCCACGCGGCCGGGAGCTCGAGCAGCCGCAGCGTGTGCCCCGTCGGCGCGGTGTCGAACACGACGTGGTCGAACTCCGCCGTCCTGGCGGGCTCGGCGAGCCAACGGGAGAACTCGTCGAAGGCCGCGATCTCGACCGCACAGGCGCCCGAGAGCTGCTCCTCGACGCTCGCCACCGCGTCGGCGGGCAGCACGCCCCGGAGGGGGGCGACCACCTTCTCGCGGTAGGCGCGGGCCGCCGCGACGGGGTCGAGATCGAGCGCGCGCAGGCGCGGCGCGCCGGGCACGTCGGTCGGGCGCGGCGACAGCGTCACGCCGAGCACCTCGCCCAGATTCGAGGCCGGGTCGGTGCTGACGAGCAGGGTCCTCCGGCCGGCGTCGGCGAGCGCGAGGGCGAACGCACAGGCGAGCGACGTCTTGCCCACGCCGCCCTTGCCGGCGAAGAACCACGCGCGGGTCGGATGGGCGACGAGCTCGGCGAGGTCGCACCGCATGGTCAGCAGCACCGCCCCTTGGGGACCCGCGGCTTCGCCTCGCCCGGGCGCGGCGCGCAGCAGGACGAGCCGCCCTCCGTCGGCGCCGGGGCGTCGGACTCCCCCTCGAGCCCGAGCGCCGCCGCGAGGGCGGCTCGCTCGGGGTACCGCCCCTGCGAGAGGATGCGCCCGTCCAGGAGGACCAGCGGCAGGCACCCCACCCCCTCGCGCTCGAGGGCGGCGCGCACGGCGGTGTGGGCGACGTAGGCCTGCGGATCCTGGGCCAGACCGTGTCGCTCCACCTGGACCCCGCGCGCCCGGACCCACTCGAGGTCGGCGGCGAAGCGCGCGAGCGCCGGGTCGGTCGTGGGCCCGCACACGCCGGTCGAGCAGCACAGGGCGGGATCGAAGATCTCGAGGCGAGGGGACATGGGCGGCTCCTTCCGTCAGAGGGCGGCGACCAGCGCCTTGAGCCTGCGCAGGGCATCGGGCTCGAGGCAGTAGCAGACCCGAGGGCCGTCCACGGTGCCCCGCACCAGCCCGGCCGCCTTCAGGATCTTGAGATGCTGGGAGACCGTGGACTGCGCCAGCGGCAGCTGATCCACGATCTCCCCGCACACGCAGCCGTCGCGCCGCGCGAGGAGGCGCAGGATCTTGACGCGGGCCGGGTGGCCCGCGGCCTTGGCGAGCGTCGCCAGCTCCGCGTCCGCCTTCGGGCCTTCCACGGGGCGCCCCCGGGGGCTCCGCCGCGCGGGGGGACAGCAGTCGGGACGGGAGGATCGCCGCTGAGTGCTCATCGTCGATATACGATCATGCCGTCAGGCTCACGCTACAGTCCTTTCCCGGGTGCCCGGACGCCGAGGCCCCTGCACGCGCGCAACGAAGGTGATGCACCTCGAGCGCGCCCGTGCGTCGCCCGGCTCCCGGCTCGGGGGCGGCCTGCCCCGCGTCGGGGCCCGGCACCCGGCCGAGACCTCGGCTCCCCTCCCTCCCGCTCCGGATCCCCCGTCATGCACCCTCCTCCCCTCCCCCGCACCCTGCACGTCGAGCTGCTCGCGCTCGACCTCTCCGCCTGCGGACGTTGCGCCGGCACCGGCGCCCACCTCGACGAAGCCGTGGCCCAGGTGGCCGGTCGCCTGCGCATGGAGGGCATCTCCCTCGACGTCACGAAGACGCTCATCCTGTCCGAGGAACAGGCGATCCGGTCGCGGTTCGTCTCGTCACCGACGCTGCGGATCGAGGGGCACGACATCGCCCTCGAGCACCGCGAGAGCGACTGCGCCGACTGCGGAAGCCTCTGCGGATGCGACGGCGGCGTCGCCTGCCGCGTCTGGGTCTGGCAGGGGCGTGAGCACCTCGAGGCCCCGGTCCCCCTCATCGCGGAGGCCTTGCTCGACGCCGCGCACGCCCCCATGGGGACGGAACCCGAGCCGGAGGGCCCCTTCCACCTGCCGGAGAACCTCCGGCGCTTCTTCCGCGAACGCGCGCGGCAGGTCGGCGGCGACGCGTGCTGCGGCGCCTCCGACGAGGCTCCCTGCTGCGCGTCGCGCGCCGAGGGCCCGTCCGCCCCGTGCGATCCCACGGTCCCGGCCTCGGGACGGTCCGCCGCGCACCCCCCGTAGCCGTAGTCGCGGAGGGTGCGGCAATTGGAGGTTTTTGCGCCGCCTCCGTACCGCTAGTCCGCCGCGCACCCCCCGTAGCCGTAGTCGCGGCGGGTGCGGCAATTGGAGGTTTTTGCGCCGCCTCCGTACCGCTATACGCTCTTCCCGTGACGATGCACCTCCCCGTGGCCCGGAGACGCATCGCGCTCGCCGCGGCGTACGTGCTGCTGGCGGTCGTAGGCAGCCGCTGGCTGCCCTCGACGAAGATCGTCGCCTCGAGGGCCGACCTCGTGGTCACCACCGACCCGGGGCTGCCCGCCCTCGAGACCCTGCGCACGCAGCTCGGGACCGGCGAGACCCTGGTGCTGCTGCTCGAGGGAGAGCCCGCGGCCGTCTCGACCGGCGTCGCGCACCTCGTCGAACGCCTGACCTCCTGGCCCGAGGTCGGCGCCCTCCTCGGCCCGCGGCCGGGAGTCGAGGCGCCGGGCCTGCGCACCGCCGACGGCCGCCTCGCCGCGATCCTCCTCGAGGCCGCCCCCGCCCTCACCTCGGGCGCCGCCCTCTCCGACCTCGCCGACCGCCTCCGCGCCGAGCCCACGCCACCCGGCGTCTCCGTCCGCCTCGCCGGCAGCTCCCTCGAGGAGATCTCCCTCGCCGACGCCGCCTCCCGCGACAACCGCGTCCTCGTCCCCGTCGCGATCCTCGTGCTGGCGCTGATCTCGAGCCTCCTGCTGCGCTCCTGGCGCGGCGGCGTCGTCGTCTCGGCCACGATCTCGGTCACCCTCGTCCTCTCGCTCGAGGTGTACGGCTTCCTCTACGGCCCCCTCACCGTCGTCACCGACCTCCTCGTGCCCATGTCGCTCGTCATGTGCGCTTCGAACGCCATCCACTTCACCTCGCGCTACCGCGACGAGCGCTGCCGCGCGGCGCCCCCGCTCGCCCTCCGGCGCACCGTCCGCGGCACCGGGCTCGGCTGCGCCATCGCCACCACGACCTCCGCCGTCGGCTTCGCCTCCCTCGCCACCTTCCCCATCACGCCGATCCGCTTCCTCGCCGTCTCCGGCGCCATCGCCTCGATGCTGACCCTCCTCTCCCTCTACGTCTTCGTGCCGGGCGCGCTCCTCGTGCTCGACCCCGGCTCGCAGCGCGTCCGCTTCCTCGGCCGCCGCCTCGTCGCCCTCGCGCGTCGCGACCTCCGCCGCCGCCGTGGCCCCGTCGCCCTCGGCGTGGCGTCCGTGCTCGCCACGCTCGCCGTCGGCGCGCTCTGGCTCCGCACCGACACCACCCTCACCGAGGAGCTCCCCGCCGACTCCGAGACCGTGGCGGTCGCCCACACGCTCAACACGCGCCTCGGCGGCTCCGT
>CAZJJQ010000065.1:0-11174 GCA_964546345.1 uncultured Planctomycetales bacterium | reverse complement strand
TCGCCGCTGATCGCACCCGTACACGTTCGATCGACGACGGGGCCGGCCGCAAGGTCGGCCCCGTTTGCTTGCAGCCCGCGGCATCGAGGAGGGCCCCGCCGCCCCCCTCCTCCCGGCACGGGTCCACGCCCCCTCTTCGGTTCCCCGGGGTTTGGGCTCGTCACGCCGCGCCGAGCCCGCGCACGCCCGCATCGACCCGACCGCGCGCCGCGCGCGCGGCTGGACGGCCGCACCGGGCCCCCGGTGATTTGCCCCGGGGCGGCGGAGCCGGCACGATTTCCTACGCCGCGTTGACGGGAGAGCGGCCTGCTCCGGCTGCCGGCCGTCGGTCCTCCGACATGGATCGAACCTTTCGGCTTGCGCTCCGTTCACCCAGAGGTAGCCTGCGCGAGTCCGTCCCCCGTTCCCCGGCCTTGCGCGCCTCCCGCGCCACCGCATGCTCGGCCCTGTCGCCGTCCCATGCGGATCGAGCGACGGATCCTCACGCCATGAAGTCCGGGGACACAAGCCCTGCTCCCGCACGCGTCCATGTCGCCTCGGCGGCACGCATCAGGCTCGTGAAAGCGTCGCCGTCGGTACGTACGGGCTCGCCTTCGGGGCTCGTGCCGCGCGGCGGCTCATCGAGGTGTCGGGGTCCAGCTACGATCTCCTCGCCGCCGCAGGTCGTTCCCTGCACTTCGGCTGCGCCCCTCGGCCGTGCGCGGGCCTCCGACATCGAGCCCGATCGGTCGGGAGCGCATCTCCCCCGCATCGGGGTAGCCCGTGACGCCTTCGACGAGTCCCTCACCCCACCCCGCGGTCCGCACCGGGGTCGCGACGCACCGGGAGTCCCGGGTCGCGAGCGACTTCCGGATCGGCTCGTTGACCCTCGCTCCGAGCGTCCCTAGAATGCGCCCCCTGACCTCTCGGCCCCCGGACCCTTCGCCCGCACCGCGCCTCACGGACGGTACGTCCTCGGTTTCCCACGTCCCGTGCCCGGTTCCCCCCGTCGGGTCCCGCGCTCGCCTCTGGAGCACCCCATGAGCCCGCTGCCTCCGCCCCGCCGCCGCCGCCGTCTCGCCGCCGCCAAGGTCGCCGTGGCCTTCGGCTGCCTGGCCGCCTTCGGCTCCCCCGCCCGGTGCGGCTGGGACGACTTCGAGTTCGGCAAGCGCCTGATCGACAAGGGCTACCTCGAGTACGCCCGCAAGGTGTTCGAAGGCGTGATGAACGACGACAAGCGCCCCCAGGGCGAGCGCGACCAGGCCCGCTACGGCATCGCGCTGCTCGGGAAGGCCGAGGTCGGAACGGCGCAGGCGAACCCGAACGTCCCCTACGCCGACGCGAAGGCGAAGCTGGACGCGGCGATCGCCTCCATCGGCGAGTTCATCTCGAAGTACCCGAACGACTCGAAGGCCGACGAGGCGCGCGGCGAGGCGGGCAGCCTACGGCTCGAGTTCGTGACGTGGGCCAGCGACCTGATGGAGAGCGCCGACACCCTCGCCCAGCGGAAGGTGAAGGCCGAGGACATCCTCTCGGACACGCAGTCGCTGCTCGCGGCGGCCACCGAGGTCTACGCCGGGCTCAAGACCTCCGCCAAGACCGAGGGCGGCAAGCAGATCGCCGAGTTCCAGTGGGTGCGGTGCCAGTTCTACAAGGGGCTCACCTACCCGAAGTGCTCGGGCGAGGCGAAGTCCGCCTTCACGCAGGCGAAGACCACGCTCGAGGACTACGCGTCCTCGAACGAGCAGTACCTGACGGGCACGTTCGCCCTCGACTTCCTCGGCCAGACCCTCCGCGAGCTCGGCGACTGCGAGAGCGAGGAGTCCTCCCGGTGGAAGCTCTACTTCTCGGCGCTGGACTGGTTCAAGTCCTGCGCCGACACGGAAGACCAGGGCGAGGACTTCCGCCGCATCATCACGACCGGCTACCTCCACATCGGCAAGCTCGCCAACCACGCGGGCTCCATGGAGTCGGACAAGGGCCGCTCCATGCTCAAGGCCGCGGAGGACTACCTCGCGGGGATGCTCAAGCGCGTCCCCCGCGCCTCCAAGATGGAGTACGGCATCCTCGCGATGGTCGAGCACGCCTACATCCTCTCGACCCGCGGGAAGGGCGACGAGGCCGTGAAGGTGCTCAAGCAGGCCTCCGACTTCGCGCAGCAGGGCGGCTTCGACCGCGCGCAGCGCCAGGCGAACGCGGCGCTGCGCAAGATCCTCACGGGCGGCGGCACGGGAGGCTCCTCGGGCGGCGGGTCGGTGGACACCTCGGTCGCCTCCGTGGACCCGAGCATCCTCATGAAGGTGGCGGAGGACCTCTACGCCAACGGCCGGTACCAGGACGCCATCCCCGTCTACCAGAAGGTGACGCTCGCGGCCGGTCGGGACCGGGACAGCCTCGCGAAGTTCTACCTCCCCGCGTGGAACCGCATCGGCCAGTGCTACGGGAACCTGAAGCTCCCCATCGAGGCGTGCGCGGCCTTCGACGCGGCGGTGGACGAGTTCCGCTCCGGACGCGTCAGCATCACCTCCGACCAGGACCCCATCGGCAAGGCGGGCGTCGAGGCCCTCAACCGGCTCAAGGCCGGCCTCAAGGAGGTTGCCGATCGCACGGGCGATCCGGTCGCGCGGGAGCGGAACAACAAGTTCCTCGACGAGTACATCCGGCTCACGAAGGACATGCAGGGCGGTCAGAGCCAGGACGTCGCCTACACCCGCGCCCGCACCCTCTGGGGCCAAGCGCTCGAGGACCGCGACAAGAACCCCTCGGGCGACGCGTGGAAGAGGTCGTTCGCCGAGGCGAAGCCCTACTTCGTGACCACCGCGAAGAACCTCAAGTCCGAGTACCAGGACCTCGCCTGGGTCTACCTCGCGCGCATCCCCTTCGAGCTCGGCGACTTCGACGGCGTCGCGAAGGCGGCGGACGAGGCGATGGCCTACTGGGAGACCCCGGAGGCGAAGGGGCGCATCGCGAGCGACGAGAAGCTGGCCGGTGCCCACAAGGGTCAGGTGGCCGCGGTGACGTACTGGAAGGCGGCGGCGCTCGTGCGGGGCGCCGACGCCCTCGCGGCGCGCAAGGACGAGGCCGGTGCGAAGGCCCGCTACGAGGCCTCCCTCGCCGTCCTCGACCCCTATGCCGCGCGCTTCGGGCCCTCGGCGGGCGACTACCGCAGCAAGGCGCTCGGCCTGCGCGTCGAGGCCCTCGTCGGCGCGGGCCGCATCGACGACGGCGAGAAGGCCCTGGGCGACGTGCTCCAGGCCGACCCGGACTACTTCAACCTGCCCAAGCTCATCGCGATCTTCGCCGAGCGCTACCGGCAGAAGGAGAAGGAGATCCAGGAGAAGATCCAGGAGGTCGTCAAGGAGGAGATCGGCACCCCCGAGAACCGCGCCGACTCGGTCCGCAGCAAGATGCGCGCGCTCGAGAAGGAGGAGACCAACACCTCCGGCGTGATCTCCGACCTCAACCTGCGCATCGACAAGAACCGGATCATCATCGAGAAGAGCGAGCAGGCGAAGGAGAAGGAGCTCGCCGAGACCGACCTCAAGGAGAGCATCGTCAAGCGCGACGCGGCGATCGCACGCCTGAAGAAGGTTCGCGAGGACCTCGAGGCCCTCGGCAAGCGCCGGGCCGAGCTGGAGGCCGCGAAGACCGCGCTCCAACAGGACCTGGTGGCACCGCTGCGCAAGACCGCGGGGCTGTACCGCCAGCTCGACACCATGCTCAAGGAGATGGACGCCAAGGCGGGCGCGGGCGCCAAGCGCCGCCGGAACGCCGCGAACGCGCAGAGCCTCGGCTTCCGCTACTACCAGCTCGGGCGCATCGAGAACAAGCCCGAGGACTGGCGCTCCGCCCGCGACATCTTCGAGGAGTGGCTCACCTTCCCCGAGGTGCAGGCGATGCCGCAGGGCGACGACACCCCGCGGGCCGTCCAGCGCCTCCTGGGTGAGATCTACTACCAGATCGCGCTGAGCGCCACCACGCCCGAGAAGGCGCGGCTGGCCTACGAGCACGCGGTGAAGGCGATGCAGAACGCGGTCACGAAGCTGCCCGCGAACACGGCCCTGGTGGTGGGCCAGCTCGGCCTCCAGTACGGCGTGCTCGAGTGGCCCGACCCGGTGCTGAGCCGCAAGGTCCGCATCCCGATCGCGAAGGTCACCGACATCGGACCGTTCAAGGAGTACGTGGCGGCCCTGGGCGGCGACCGCCTCCCGCGATTCCAGTCCGACAAGGCCGACCAGGAGTACCAGGCCGCCGTCAAGCGCTTCCAGGCCGAGATCGCCCGGATGAGCGACGCCGAGCTGAAGCCCATCGTGAACTCGCTCAAGAACCCGGGGTTCGACGTCGGATTCTTCTCCGAGCACGCCTTCGCGGGTGGGATCGAGTTCCTCATGGCGCTCGCCCACGCGTACGCCGGGACGGGCATCCCCGAGAACGGGCGCAAGGCCCAGAACGTCGTGCGCGTGATCCTGAACGGCCCGAGTCGGGTCGAGGACGGATCGAGCGAGTGGTGGGAGGCCCAGACCATCAGCCTCGACATGAGCGTGGCCGCGGCCGAACGTGCGCTCTCGGCGGAAGGGCCGAGCTCGCCGGAGGCCAAGGTCAGCGCCACCAACGCGAGCAAGTTCCTCGTCTCCATGAAGCAGATCAACCCGACGATCGGGGGCACCGAGCGGCGGGAGGCGACGGTCGCCGAATGGAAGGCGATCCAGGTGCGGCTCACCGCCGTCATGAGCAAGCTCGGGCTCTCGATGCCCCCGGTGGACGTCGAGGCGAAAGCGCCGCTGCCCCCCGCGGAGCCCGCGACGCCGGCCGCCCCGACCGGGCCCGGCGCCGGTAGCGAGCCGCCGGCCGCCCCCGCGGGCATGAACTAGGCACGGACGAGGAGATCCCCCATGCGCTTCGCCCCCCGTCTCCGCCTCGGCTCCGCCCCCACCGCGCTGCTCTGCGCCGCGTCGCTCCTCGCCTTCGGACGTCGGGCCTCCGCGGACGAGATCCGCTACACCGACCCGAAGAAGTGCGAGCCCGCGGTGCTCCAGGTGGCCGAGATCACCGAGGAGACCTGGACCACGATCGCGTACAAGGTGAAGGCCAAGGGCGCCATCGAACGCATGGAGATGCGGTTCGTGACCGACGTCCGTCGGACGGCCGAGGACGCCCAGACCAAGGCCTACGCCGCGGCGGCGACCGAGCTCAGCAACGGCAGCCTCACGGCCGCCCGGTTCGGCTTCGGCAGCGTCGCCGGGGGAGGCCTCGTGCAGGACGGCGAGTCGGGGGCCCTGGTGTTCAAGGCGTTCCCCGCCGCCGAGGCCGGGAAGGCGAAGTGGTACGCGGACTACGCGCAGTACCACTACGCCCTGTGCCTGGTGCGGGAGGGCCTCTTCAAGAACGAGACGCCCCTCCTCGAGGCCGCCCTGAAGGTGATCGACGGAGACGGCGGGGCCGAGAAGGGCTTCCTGGCCCGCTACAAGGAGGGCAAGAGCCGCTGGTACGCGGACGCCCTCCTGCTGCGCGCGCAGACCCTGCTCGGGCTCAAGAGGTACGACGAGGCCGCGACGGCCTTCGACGCGCTCTACGAGAAGTCCATCCGCAACCCCATCGGCGTCCGATTCTCCTACGAGGCCAAGATCGGCCCCGGTCGGATCGCGGAGGCCAAGGGCTCGAACCAGGACGCCGGGATGGCCTACGACGCGGCCAGCGCCGCCCTCCAGAGCCTCTTCGACCAGGCGACCGACGCCTGCTCTCGGCGCGACCTCGGGCGCCTCTACAACGAGGCCCGGATGCAGCGCGCCCGCGTGATGCTCGAGGCGGCCCAGAAGACCGAGGCTCCCTCCGACTACGCCGAGCTCCGGAAGTACCTGGAGGCCGGCCGCCCGGAGGCCCTGCGGACGAAGTTCGCCGGCAAGCCGGCGGAGGTGATCGACGCCGTGGTCGCCGGGGCCCTCGCGCCGACCGTGCAGGCCGTCGCCCAGACCGGCATCGGCCTTGCGTTCCTCAGCGAGAAGAAGTACTCCGAGGCGGTGTTCGCCCTGACCAACGTCCGGATCAAGTACTTCGCGGTCGGCGAGGCGGTCCCCCGGGCCCTCTACTACCTCGCGAAGGCCGCCGACGCGGCGGCGGCGGCGGCCCAGCGCCCCGACGCCAAGTCCCTCTACCAGTCACAGGCCGACGCAGCGCGCCAGGAGCTGTCGCGGTCGTGGAGCACCACCCCCTGGGCATCGAAGAAGTAGATTCCATACCTCGACCGAGGTATTTTTTCCGACCCCAAGCCGCCGCCGCCACGGCGACCGCCAGGCCTTGAAGGAGAGTCCATGCGCACGCGTACGTTCGTCGTCTTCGCCCTCTTGCTGAGCATCGGGTTCCTCGCGACGGCCGGGATGGCCTTCGCCGAGGACGCGCCCGCGGCGGCCGCCTCCACCAGCGATCGCATGAACCAGGGCCAGCTCACGATGACCCAGATCCTGCGCGACGGCGGCACCGTCGGCTGGATCATCATCGTCCTGTCGATCGCCACCCTCGCCGTGATCATCGAGGCGGGCGTGAACGTCCGCCGCGACAAGATCTGCCGCCCGGAGCTCATCGACGAGGTCGAGGCCCTCCTCGAGGAGAACGAGGTGCAGGAAGCCCTCGAGCTCTGCGAGTCGGAGCCGAACTTCTTCACGAACATGATGTCGGCCGGCCTCGCCAAGGCGCAGTTCGGCTACGACGACATGAAGGGTGCGGCCGAGAACCGCGGCGGCGTCGAGATCACCCGCCTCATGCAGAAGGTGGGCTGGATCCTGTGGCTCTCCAACATCGGCCCCCTGCTCGGCCTGTTCGGCACGGTGACCGGTATGATCGCGGCCTTCAACGTCATCAAGGCGCTGGGCGCCGCGGTGACGCCGACGGACCTCGCGACCGGCATCTCGGCCGCCCTCGTGACCACGTTCGACGGCCTCATCGTCTCGATGCCCGCCGTCACCGCGTACCAGTACTTCCGCGACAAGGCGGCCCGCATCGCCATCGACTTCGGCGGCATCGTCGAGGACATGCTCCAGCGGTTCCGCAAGTAGGCCCACCCCGAAGGCTCTCCGCACCCGCGGCGCCGCGCCCGGCGCCGCGGGTGGTCCGACCCGTAGGAGGCAGCCATGCCCGTCAAGATCCCGGCCACCGACAACGGCCAGCTGAACATGACGCCGATGATCGACATCGTGTTCAACCTGGTCACGTTCTTCATGCTCACGCTGGACATGTCGCAGAAGGAGCTGGCCGTCCTCGACCTGCCCCGCGCGAACGGCGGCATCGAAGACAAGGACCCGACGACGCAGCCGGGCAAGAAGGAAGACAACACCCGCTTCACGATCAACATCGAGCCGAAGGGCTCGGTCTACTTCAAGGGTGAGCGGTGGTCCCTGTCCGACGAGGACCCGAAGAAGCAGGACCAGGCCCTCGAGAACCTGCGGCAGGCCCTGCGTACCCTGACCCGTCCCGCCAAGCTGCGCGACGAGAAGGGCTTCAGCAAGGTCATGGTCCTGATCCGCGGCGACCGGTCGGCGAAGTGGAAGTACGTGCAGTGGATCATGCAGGTCTGCGCCGACCCGAACATCAAGATCTACAAGATGCACTTCGCCGTCGAGCACAAGCCCAAGGAGTGATCCCCTCCCTCCTCCCGCGCCGCACCGGCCTCCTCGCCCCGGCCCGGCTCGACGCCCTGCACACGCTCCGACCCGTGGAGATCCGCCCATGCCCGTGAAGATCCCGCAGACGGACGAAGGTCAGCTGAACATGACGCCGATGATCGACATCGTGTTCCAGCTCATCCTCTTCTTCCTCTTCAGCCTCAAGTTCAAGTCGCTGCAGTACCGGATCGAGAGCACCCTGCCGACCGACCGCGGCATCAACGCCACGGCGGACATGCCGCAGGAGATCCCCGCCATCAAGGTCTCCCTCTTCCGGATCAACGACGAGGACCCGGCCAAGGCGTACACCAAGATCAAGATCGCCGGGTCGGAGATCAACCTGCCCGTCACCCGCTGGACGGGCGACAAGACCGTGGACGCCCAGACCGAGGACGAACGCGACAAGAAGTTCGGCGGCATCCAGGCCAAGATGGCCGAGCTGCTCAAGGCCAACCCGGAGCTCAAGGGCGAGATCGAGGCCCCGCTCCCGAAGGGCGCCGCGGTCCCCCACGGCGACGTGGTCCGCATCCTGGACGCCTTCCTCGGCGCCGGCATCAAGGAGGTCAACTTCGCGGGTGCGCCGTCGCCCCTGCCGAAGTCGAAGGGCGGCCGCGGCCCGTAGGCGGTTCACCCCGCCGCGCCCAGACGGGGCGCGCCGAACCGACCGGGGGCCCTGCGGCTCCTGATCGCGTCCGGCGCGCCCCGCGTCGTTGCAGACTCCCGTCGAGGGAGGTCGCGGGGAGCGTCCCGCCGCCGGAGGACGGGGAGGAACTGCGGCGCCGGCGCCACCTGGCCCCCCGTAACACGCGGGATCCAGCGGAGGGCACACTCCCCGACGGGCACCCCGGAAGCCGGGCGCGCCCGGCCCCGAGATCCGAAGCAGTAGTTATCTGCGCCTGCAGAGTCTTATCGGACTCCGGGGGAGGCGGGCCGTACGCTCGGTGACGCAACGGTGTCCGTCTGCCGCTGGGATTCGCCGCGGCCGTGGAGTACAGGGGCGGTCCCGCCCGCGAGGATTCCGACGCGTGTCCCGTTCGCTCCGATCCCTCACGCTGCTCGTCGCGCTCGGCGCGGTCGTGGGAGGCGTGCTCCTGGCACGGCGGTCCGGGGAGCCCCCGGCGCCTGCCACTCCCCGCACGATCGTGCTCCTCACCCTCGACACCCTGCGACGCGACCGCCCCGGCTGCTACGGCGGTGGAGTCCCCACCCCCGCACTGGATGGGCTCGCAACCCGGGGCGTCCGCTTCGACGACGTCCGCGCGCCGGCCCCCCTCACGCTTCCGTCCCATACGACGATGCTGACGGGGCTCCCCCCGAGCTTGCACGGGCGCCGCACGAACTCCGCCCCCCGGATCCCACCCCGCTCCGCTCGCGTGTGGCGGACCGTCGCCGAGCGATTCGAGGAAGCCGGCCGGTGCGCCGGCGCCTTCGTGTCCGCCGGGCCCCTCGCAGCGCGGTACGGCCTCGACGCGGGGTTTTCCACGTACGACGACGAGGGGCTCGGGGATCTCTCGCAACCGACCTACAAGCAGCGCCCCGGCGCCGACACCGTCGCGCGTGCCCTCCGATGGGTCCGGGCTCGCCGCGCGGACGAGCCCCTGTTCCTCTGGGTGCACCTCTTCGAGCCCCACGCGCCCTACGCACCCGACTACGACGCCGACGTGCGCCTCGCCGACCAGGTCGTCGGCGGGCTGATCGACGGTCTCGCCGCCGCAGGCCGCGGCGACGCCGCCATCCTGTGGACCTCGGACCACGGCGAGGCCCTCGGAGACGACGGCGAGGCGAGCCACGGCTACCTCCTCCCCGAGAGCGTCCTGCGCGTGCCGCTCGTGCTCGTCGCCCCGGGACGGCTGCCTCCGGGGGTGCGTCGCGACCCCGCCACCCTCGCCGACGTGGCGCCCACCCTCCTCTCGCTCGGCGGCCTGGACCCCGGCACGACCGCGTCACCCGAGGTCGGTCACGGCCGGGACCTGCTGACGGGCGACGCCCCCGCCGATCGCCCTCGGGTCTCGGAGGGGCTCCACGCCTGGCAGCAGCACCGGTGGGCGCAGTTGCTCTGCGCCACGGTCGGGCCCTTCCGGCTGCTCGACCGGGGAGAGTCCGCGGACCGGGGGCTCCTGCTGTCGAGGATCGGGGGGGCGGCGGGGGCCGAGCCGGTCGAGGCCCGGGGGCGCCCCGAAGCCACGGCGCCGGCCGACGCGCTCCGCGCCTACCGCAAGGCAGAGGTCCCCACCCCCGTCGGGATCGGAGTGGCCCCGGGTGGCTACGGGGCGGCCGATCACCAGCCCGGCCTCCTCGACTCCCGGGAGAACGGAGCCCTGGTGGACCCCTACGCCGCGATCGGGGACGTCGCCCGCATCGACGCCGCGGCCGAGGTCCTGGCGCGCACCCCGGACCTGCCCCGTCCGGTCCTCGAGGCCGCGTTGCGCTCCCTGGAGGCCGTGGGGACCCGGGATCCCCGGAATCCCAGCGTGCCCTTCTGGAGGGGGCGCCTCCTGCGGGCCCTGGGGCGCCATGCGGAGGCCCTCGCCGCCTTCGAGGCCTGCCAGAAGCTCGGGCGCCGGGACCCGGAGGTCGTCCTGCTCGGCCTGCGCAGCGTGCGGGCGGCGTCCGGGGAGGAGGCGGCCCACGCGTGGGCAGCGGCCCGGGGCCTGCCGGAAGCGACCGACCCCCGGGTCCTCCGCGAGCTGGCGGCCGTCGAGGCGGCCCGGGGCCTCGGTCCCGAAGCGGAGGCCCTCCGCACCCGGGCCGCCGTCCTGGAGGCGCCCCCGGCCACGTCCCCGCGTCCGGGATGTCGATGACCCCGAGTCCGCGCGGCAGGAGCCCCGGAGGCGAGCCCGTACGTCCCGGCGGCGATTTCCGCACCATCCCCGAGCGGGAGCCAGCGCCCCCTCCCCCCCGCGCCCCCCACCTCGTCGACCCGACGGTCCCCCACCGGGGCCTCCACCGGCTCTTTTCCCTTGCGCGGCTCCGGCGCTTCAAGTATCGAATCCCCGTTCGGGTCTCGGCTGATGACACGTCCGTGACCGGTGCGCGGTGAGGTAGGGCGCATCGGCGTGGTCCGTGTCGTACGAGGCACGGGCTGGGTCGGTTGGGCAAGGTTGGTAGGGACAGGATCGGCAGGGACGGGTCAGGTTCGATGGGTTGGGTTGGGAGGGTTGGGCAGGCAGGGTGGCAGGAGAGCGGCTCGGCGGGATGTCTCGCCGAGGGCTCTCCTGTCGGGTTCGGGGCACCGCCGGAGTCGGACGTCAGGTCGTCCGAAACGCCGTCGGCCCCGGGGTTTCCGATCTCCAAGACCGACGCCCGCGCGCGGGCCCGGTCGCACGCAACGGGAGACGTAGGTCCATGCAGAGGAACTCACGCTGGGCTGGAGAGGCGCTCGTCGTCCTCGCCGCCGGCTCGCTCGCCCTGTTGGGCGGCTGCCGCGGTTCGCACGTGACCCCGACCGCGCCGGGCGCGGAAGGCGTCGCGTCCACTGCCGAGAAGGCCACGATGCAGCATCTGCCGGATGCGGTGCTGGTCTCGGCGCGCGCCGACGAT
>CAZJJQ010000064.1:0-11178 GCA_964546345.1 uncultured Planctomycetales bacterium | reverse complement strand
GATCCTCGGCAAGGGACGGGGCTACCACGCCATGTGGATCGCGCTGCCCCTCGCCGTGCTCGTCACGCTGGCGCTCCTCCGGTACGCCGCGCCCTCCGCGACGCGGGTCCGCATCAAGGACCAGTACGCGATCCTGCGCGAGAAGCACACCTGGGTCATGACCCTGCTCTACATCATGACCTTCGGCTCGTTCATCGGGTACGCGAACACGCTGCCCAACCTCATCAAGGACGTGTTCGGGTTCCTCCCCGGCCTCGACGCCGCGGGCAAGCCGCTGCCGAACCCGAAGGCGCCGAACGCGCTCACGTACGCCTGGCTGGGCCCGCTCGTCGGCTCGCTGATCCGGCCGGTGGGCGGTCGCCTCTCCGACCGGTTCGGCGGGGCCCGCGTGACGCAGTGGTCCACGGTCGTCATGATCGGCGCGGCGCTCGCCGTCGCGTGGACCATCCACCAGGCGCGCACCGCGCCGTCCCCCGAGGCGTGGTTCGCGCCCTTCCTCGGGCTCATCCTCCTCCTCTTCGTCACGACCGGGCTCGGGAACGGCTCCACGTTCCGGATGATCCCCATCATCTTCCCCGCCGCGAAGGCCGGCCCCGTCCTGGGTTGGACGTCCGCGATCGCCGCGTACGGCGGGTTCATCATCCCCAAGGTCTTCGGGGCGCAGATCGAGGCCCACACGCCCGAGGTGGCCCTTTACGGGTTCGCGGCGTTCTACGTGGTCTGCCTCGCGGTGAATTGGTGGTACTACGCGCGCAAGGGCGCCGAGGTGCGGTGCTGACATGAGACACCCGACGACGCTCGTGCTGCTCGCAGTGCTCCTCGTCCTCGCCGTGGTCGTCGTGGTGCAGGGGGCGGGCCCTGCGCTGCCCGGCAACGACGTCGGCTACGAGCCCGACCAGCCCATCCTCTTCTCCCACCAGCTGCACGCGGGGGAGCTCGCGATCGACTGCATGTACTGCCACGTGGGGGCCGAGCGCAGCCGCCACGCCGGCATCCCGAGCGAGCAGATCTGCATGAACTGCCACAGGTTCGTCGCGGCGCCGCTGGCGGATGTGCGGGCGGAGGACGCCGCGGCGGCGAAGGAGGGACGGCCCGCCCGACCGGTCCTCTCGCCCGAGATCGGGAAGCTCTATCGCGCGCTGGGCCTCGGCGCGGACGGCAAGCCCGCGCCCGGGGCCGTCCCCGAGCCCGTGCGGTGGGTGAAGGTCCACAACCTGCCCGACTTCGTGTTCTTCGACCATCGGTCCCACGTGGGGGCCGGCTTCGCGTGCGCGACGTGCCACGGGCCGGTGGACGCCATGGCGCGCATCCGGCAATTCTCCGACCTCAGCATGGGCTGGTGCGTGAACTGCCACCGCTCCTCGAACCAGCAGGGTCTGCCCGACGGCCGTCCCGCAGCCGCCTCGACCGACTGCTCGACGTGCCACTACTAGGTCCCGACCCCATGACCCACCCTCCCCGCCGCTTCACCTCTCTCGCGGAACGCGACGCGCAGGAGCGTGCGGGTCGCGGCGCGCCCCCCCCGCCCCCCTCCTCCCCCGAGGCGCCGGTCGGCCCCCTGCCTCGGGCCGCCGGCCACGACCACCCGCACGGGGGCCACGGCCACGACGCGCCGACCGCGGGGCTCCCGTCGCCGGCCGTGGGGGCCGACGTCACGCGGCGCACGTTCCTCGCGGCCGCGGGCTTCTCCCTGGCGGGCGCGCTCGCGGCGTGCAGCCGGTCGCCGACCCAGACCGCGGCGCCGGGGACGACGCAGCCCGAGGAGACCATCGCGGGCGTCTCGACGTGGTACGCGACCACGTGCGGCGGGTGCGCGGCGGGGTGCGGGCTCATCGTGCGCTGCCGCGACGGACGGCCCGTGAAGGTCGAGGGCCTGCCGGAGCACCCGATCTCGCACGGCGGTGTCTGCGCCGTCGGGCAGGCCCAGCTGCTCTCGCTCTACGACTCCCGACGGCCGAGGCGTCCCCGGATCGACGGCGGGGAGCGCAGCTGGAAGGACGTGGACGCGCGCGTGACGGGCGAGCTGGCGAAGCTGCGTGGGACGGGGGGGGGCGTGCGCGTGCTCACCGGCACGGTGACGAGCCCCTCGACCCTCGCGGCGATCGCGCGGCTCCTGGAGGCGCAGCCGGGAGGTCGGCACGTCGTCTACGACGCGCTCTCGGCGTCCGCGCAGCTGGACGCGTACCGGGCGGCGTTCGGCGCACGCGTCCTGCCGCGCCTCCGTCTCGAGAAGGCGACCGTGATCGTCGGCGTCGAGGCCGACTTCCTCGGCACGTGGATCTCCCCCGTGGAACTCACCCACGGCTGGCGCGCCGGGCGGACGCTCGAGGGCACGCCTCCGCGGCTCTCCTTCCACGTCCAGGTCGAGTCGGCGCTCACGTTGACCGGATCCAACGCCGACCGGCGGATCCGGCTGGCGCCCGGTCTCGTCGGGCCGTTCGTCGCGCACCTCGCCGCGCGCGTCGCCGCGAAGACGGCCCCCGCGGTCCCGACGCCGACCGATCCGTGCCCCGTGCCCGCGCCGGTGCTCGACGAGCTCGTGGGACGTCTCCTCGCGGCGCGGGGCACGGCCGTCGTCGTGTGCGGGAGCGACGACCCCGCGATCCAGCGGCTCTCGATCGCCGTGAACGAGGCGATCGGGGCCTACGGGGCCACGATCGACCTTGCGGCGCCCTCGTACCAGCGGCAGGGCGACGACGGCGCCCTGGCGGGTCTCCTCGAGGAGATGGAGGCGGGCAAGGTGGTGGCCCTCGTCGTGGCCGGGTGCAACCCGGTCGCGGACGCCGCGGAGGGGGCGCGCTTCGCGGCGGCGATGGCGAAGGTGCCGCTGCGCGTGGCGCTCGCGGAGCGGGACGACGAGACCACGGCGCGCGCGTCGCTCGTGCTGCCCTCGCCCCACGCGTTCGAGGCCTGGGACGACGCGGAGCCCGTCGAGGGCGTCTACACGGTCACGCAGCCCCTGATCCGGCCGTTCGGCGAGCCGCGCACGTTGCGCGCCTGCCTGTCGGCGTGGACCGGGGGCCCGATCGGCGACCGCGAGCTCGTCCGCGCCACGTTCGACCGGGACGTCGCGCCGCGAGCGGCGGGCACGACCGCTCCCGACCGCCTCTGGCGGCAGACCGTGCGTGGCGGGTTCCTGGCCCTCCCGGCGCGCCCGGGCTCCGCGAGGGCCTTCGATCCCGCCTCCGTCGCCTCGGCGTCGCCCCGCGCGAAGGCCCCCGCGGCCGGGCGGCTCGCGCTCGTGCTCGGCGCGAACGTCGGGATGCTCGACGGTCGCCACGCCCAGAACCCCTGGCTCCAGGAGCTGCCCGACCCCCTCACGAAGCTGACGTGGGGCAACGCCGCCTCGATCTCCCCGGAGACCGCTCGGGCCGCCGGCCTCGAGGATGGCGACGTGGTCCGCCTCACGGCGGCTGAGGGGGGCGTCTCCGTCGAGTTGCCCGTGCTCGTCCAGGCCGGCCTCGCCGAGGGCACCGTCGCCGTCCCGCTGGGCTACGGGCGCCTCGGGACCGACCGCTTCGCGAACGTGGGCCCCGCGTGGATCGAGGCGCGGCCCGCGGTCGTCAAGGGAGGGACCCTCGGGCGGAACGCCTCCGGCTTCCTGCGCTTCGTGGGCGGCGCCGTCGCGTACACGGGCCGGGAGGTCACGCTCGCGCGGACGGGCGCGCGCGAGGAGCTCGCGCTCTCACAGACCTGGGGGTCGCTCGACCTCCCCGCGGCCCTGGCGCCGCACGGACACGAGCGCCGCGACGCGGTCCGCGAGACGACGCTCTCTGCCTACGTCGCCGACCCCGCCTCTGGCAACCCCACCGACCACGCCGGCGCCGACCTGTGGGCGCACGACCACCCGACCCCTGCCGCGAGGTGGGGGATGGCGGTGGACCTCGGTGCCTGCACGGGGTGCAGCGCGTGCGTGGTCGCCTGCCAGTCCGAGAACAACGTCCCCGTGGTCGGCCCCGACGAGGTCCGCCGCCGGCGCGACATGGCGTGGCTCCGCATCGACCGCTACTACGCCGACGTCCCGGGCTCGCCCGGGGACGTGGACGTGGTCCACCAGCCCATGCTCTGCCAGCACTGCGAGAACGCCCCGTGCGAGACCGTCTGCCCGGTCCTCGCCACGGTCCACACCTCGGAGGGGCTGAACTCGCAGGTC
The DNA here is from genome assembly GCA_964546345.1 of uncultured Planctomycetales bacterium. GTDB lineage: Bacteria > Planctomycetota > PLA2 > PLA2 > JAEUHO01 > JAYTCP01. Next base: position 7,025 of record CAZJJQ010000064.1, on the reverse strand, counting down.
TACAACCGGTGCGTCGGCACGCGGTACTGCGCCAACAACTGCCCCTACAAGGTGCGACGCTTCAACTGGTTCGAGTACGCGTCGCCCGACTCGCTGGCCGACCTGGCGCTCAACCCCGACGTCACGGTGCGTTCGCGCGGGGTCATGGAGAAGTGCTCCTTCTGCGTCCAGCGCCTCCACGAGGCGAAGGCGGAGGCGAAGCGCGCGGGGCGGCCGCTCGCCGACGGCGACGCGCGCACCGCCTGCCAGCAGTCGTGCCCCGCCGGGGCCATCGTCTTCGGCGACCTGAACGACCCGAAGAGCCGTGCCGCGACCCTCCTGCGCGACCCGCGCCGGTACCGCGTGCTCGAGGAGCTCGCCGTCAAGCCGTCCGTCGCCTATCTCACGAAGGTCCGTCATCGCGACGGTCCTGCGAAGGGCGCCTCCCATGACTGACCACGCCCACGAGCCTCCGTGGATCCGCCCGGGCAAGACGCTGCGGGACGTGACCGATGATGTCTGCGGGCGCCTCGAAGGGCGACCCGGGAAGCTGTGGTGGGGGGGCTTCATCCTCTCCCTCGGCATGCTCGGCATCGGCCTCGTGAGCATCGGCTACCTGATGCTGACGGGCATCGGGGTCTGGGGGCTCAACCGCACGGTCGGCTGGGCCTTCGACATCACGAACTTCGTGTTCTGGGTCGGCATCGGCCACGCCGGCACCCTGATCTCGGCGATCCTCCTCCTGTTCCGCCAGCGGTGGCGCACGTCCATCAACCGCTCGGCCGAGGCCATGACGATCATCGCCGTCATGTGCGCGGGGATCTTCCCGCTGATCCACATGGGCCGCCCGTGGTTCGCGTACTGGGTGTTCCCCTACCCCAACACCCGGGGCTCGCTGTGGGTGAACTTCCGCTCCCCGCTCCTGTGGGACGTGTTCGCCATCGGGACGTACTTCACGATCTCCGCCGTCTTCTGGTTCGTGGGCATGATCCCGGACCTCGCGACGCTCCGGGACCGCGCGACCGGAGGGGTCCGCAAGGTCGTCTACCGCGTCCTCTCCCTGGGCTGGAGCGGCTCGACGCGGTCGTGGCAGCGGCACGAGACCGTCTCGCTCCTCCTCGCGGGCCTCGCGACGCCGCTGGTGCTCTCGGTCCACTCCGTCGTGTCCTTCGACTTCGCGACGTCCGTCCTGCCCGGCTGGCACGCCACCATCTTCCCGCCCTACTTCGTCGCCGGCGCCGTCTTCTCCGGGTTCGGCATGGTGCTCACGCTCCTGCTCGTCGCCCGCAAGGTGATGGCGCTCGAGGCCTACATCACCAAGCGCCACGTGGACGTGATGTGCAAGGTGCTGCTGTCCATGGGCTGCATCGTCGCCCTCGCCTACGCGACGGAGCTGTTCATGGCGTGGTACTCGGGCAATCCGTACGAGCAGTTCGCGTTCAAGAACCGTCTCTTCGGGCCCATGGGCTGGGCCTACGGCGTGATGGTCCTCTGCAACGTGGTGGTCCCCCAGGCGCTCTGGTCCCGCAGGGTGCGGGGCAACCTGCTGCTCGTCTTCGGTCTCTCGCTGCTCGTCAACGTGGGGATGTGGTTCGAGCGCTTCGTGATCATCGCCGGGTCGCTCATGCGGGACTTCCTGCCCTCCTCCTGGGCCGGCTTCACGCCGACCCTCACCGACTTCGGGACGCTGATCGGCAGCTTCGGCCTCTTCTTCACCCTGTTTCTGCTCTTCTGCCGCTTCGTCCCCGCCATCGCGATGAACGAGGTGAAGGCCACGGTGGTCCACGAGCGTAACGGCGCGGAGGGCCCGCACGGGGCGGCCCCGACGGAGGAGGCGGCCGTGCCCGCTTCGCACGCCGCGAAGGACGTCGTGGCGGGAGGTGCCCGATGATCCGCCGCCTCCTGCTCGTGAGCTTCTCCGACGAGCACGGCCTGCTCGGCGCGGTCCGGGCGCTCCGCGCCGAGGGGCGTGCGATCCTCGACGTGCGCGCCCCATATCCCGTCCACGGCCTTCCCGAGGCCCAGGGGCTAGCGCCTTCCCGCCTCCCGTGGGTGACCCTGGGGGGGGGGCTCGCGGGGCTGGCGCTCGGCCTGCTGCTCCAGGCGTGGACCTCCGCCGTGGACTGGCCGCTCAACGTGGGCGGCAAGCCGCTCTTCTCCTGGCCCGCGTTCGTGCCGGTGGCGTTCGAGCTCGTGGTGCTCTTCGCCGGCCTCTCTACGGTCGCGGCGTTCCTGCTCGTCGATCGCAAGCGGGCGCCGGTGCCGAGGCTTCCCGCCGGCCTGCGCGCGACCGACGACCGGTTCCTCCTGGCGCTGCCCGCCGAGGACGCCTCCTACGACGCGACGGCGCTCACCCGGCGCATGACCGACCGCTTCGGCGCCGTCGGCGCGGAAGAGGTCGTCGTGGAGGACGCATCGTGAAGGCCCGCCTCCCGCTGCTCCTCCTCCCCTTCGTCCTCGTCCTCGGCGGCGCCGTGCTCCTGCGCCGGGATCCCCGCGAACGCAATCTGCAGGTGCTGCCCGCGGACATGGTGCGCACCCGGATCGCCCGGTCGGACGGTCTCACCGACGGTTTCCCCGACCGGCTCGTGAAGCGCCTCCCCCCCGAGGGGACGATCCCGCGCGACGGCGTGCTCGAGGAGTTCGGCCCGAGCCTCGAGGAGGCGAAGCGTGCCGGGGAGACCCTCGCGAGCCCCATCCCCAAGAGCCCGGCGGCCCTGGCCCGCGGAGCGGCGGTCTTCGGCCGCACCTGCGCGTGCTGTCACGGCACCGGCGGCCTCGGCGACGCGCCGGTCACGAAGCGGGGTTTCCCTCCGCCTCCTTCGCTCCTGCTGCCGGCCGCGAAGGCGCTGAAAGACGGCGAGATCCTCCACGCCATCACGTACGGGCGGAAGAACATGCCTCCGGCGGCGATCCAGGTGGAGCCCGACGATCGCTGGCGGGTCATCCAGTACCTCCGGAGCCTGCAGGAGCCCCCTCGATGATCCCCGCCGCCCCTTCCGCTCCCTCGGCTTCCGTGCCGTCCCGGGAGCCCTCGGCCTCCCTCCCGGTCACGGTCCCGCGCGGCCTGGCCGGTGCGGGCGGGCTCGTGTTCGTGGCCGGGCTGCTCCTCTCCCCCCGCGGGGTCTGGCCCGGAATGCTCCTCGCCGTCTTCGGCCTCGCGTGCACGGGTCTCGGCGGCGCGCTCTTCGTCGCGCTCCACCACGTCACGGGGGCGCGCTGGGGCCGCAGCGTGCTGCCCGTGGCGCACGCCATGGTCGCCATCCTCCCCTTCACGGCGGTGGCCACGCTCGCGTTCGCATTCGGATCCTCGTTCCTGTGGCCCTGGGCCGACGCGTCCGCGGTCGCGGCCGACCCGCATCTCGGCTCGCGCAGCCCGTTCCTGAGCGTGCCCTTCCTGCTCGCGCGGCAGGCCCTGTGCTACGCCGTCTGGATCGGCCTCGGTGCCGTGCTGCTGCGACGCTCCCGGTGCGCGGCGGCGGCGGACGATCCCGCGACCCGCGCGGCGGCCGCCCGGGCCGCCGCCTGGTTCCTCGTGGGCTTCGCGCCGACCTTTTCCATGGGCGTGTTCGACCTCGTGCTCTCGCTCGAACGCTCGTTCGCGAGCACGATCTTCGCGATCTACCACTTCGCCGGCGCCTTCCTCTCCGCGCTCGCCCTGATCACGATGCTCACGCTGTCCATGGCGCGTCGCGACCTGCTGCCGGCCCGTGCGGTCGCGCAGGACGTGCTCCACGACCTCGGCAAGCTGCTGTTCGCGTTCGCCTTCTTCTGGGGCTACATCTGGTTCTGCCAGTTCATGCTGATCTGGTACACGAACATGCCGGAGGAGACCGCCTACTACGCGCTCCGGCACGCGGGTGGCTGGCAGCCCATCGCGGTGCTCGTGGTGCTCCTCGAGTGGGCCGTGCCCTTCGTCCTGCTGCTCTCCGCGCGGGCGAAGCGGCGTCCCCAGGTGCTCTGGATCGCCTGCATCGTGATCCTCGTCGGCCGGCTCGTGGACCTGCATCTCTCCATCGTCCAGCCGAGCCTCGGCGCGTCCCCTGCCCTCCGAATCTCCGACGTGGCGCTTCCGTTGGGTGCGGGCGGCGCGTTCCTCTGGTCCTGGCGCCGTGCCTTCGCGCGCGAGACGACGGACGGGCGGCGCTGATCGTCCGCGGGGCGGCCCGGCGCGCAGGGTGCGATCAACGGTGGGGATCCCCCGGGGGCGGCGCGGCGACGCCTCCGAGCGCGTCCGCCCAAGCCCGGCGCGCCTGCGCGGCCTCGGCCGTGCGGCCGGCCCGCGTGAGTGCGGCGGCGAGCCCGCGCCAGGCGAAGTCGAGGGTCGGGGCCTGCGTGACGGCGGCAAGGAACGCGTCCGCGGCGCCGTCCGCGTCGCCGGCGGCGAGGCGCAGCGCGCCGAGCACGAGGTTGCCCTCCACCCACCCGCGCTGGAAGCGCACCGCGATCTCGAGGTCGCCGAGCCGCTTCAGATCGTGCCCGCCGCCACGGTTGAAGACCTCCACCGCGGCCCTCGCCCGCAGGACGGGCTCGGGGTCCTCGAGCAGCCTGAGGAGGAGCGCCCGTCCCTCGGGGGTGCGAGGCGCCGCGTCGAGCGCGGCACGTCGCACCTCCGGCACCGGGTCGAGGGCGCCCGTGGCCGCGGCGCCGAGCCAGCGCACCGCGTTCGCCCGGTAGAAGGGGTCGGGATGGCGGAGCGCCGCCTCGAGGAGCGGCCTCGCCCGCGCGTCGCCCGCGCGCGCGAGGCGGATCGCCGCGACGGCCTCGAGATCGGCCTGCGGGGGCTCGCCCCACCACGTCTTCCACGCGTCCGTGGCCCAGGCCTTCGTGCGGTCCTTGTGGCACGCGGTGCACGCGTCGGGCACGTCCTCCAGCATCGGCAGGGGCACCGAGATCCGGTGATCACGCTGGTGCGCCGTGAGCCCGGTGAGGAGCCGCGGCATGTGGCACTCGATGCAGCTCGAGCCCGCTCCGCGCGCCGCGTGGTGCGTGTGCGCGGGGGAGGCGAGGCCTGGATGGCACCTGCGGCAGCCTGCGTCCACGTCGGGCGAGCCACGAAGTCCGGGCCCGTGCGCCTCGTGACAGTCGGTGCACGTGAGCCCACCCTCCCGGTAGCAGGGGCTGCGCACGAAGCTCGGATACTGGTAGATCTGCCCCGCGGCGCGGCCGTCGGGGAAGAGCCCGCGCCGGTCGGAGAGCGACGAGACGTAGTGCTCGGCGTCCGCGGGGGTGACGTCGCCCTCCGACGGCGGGCCCCCGTGACACCGCGCGCAGACGGCCGTCCGACCGCGGGGGGTGAGGTCCTGCAGGCGCGCGAGGGGGGGCGGGGTGGCGAGGCTCGTCCAGGCCTCCACGTGCGCCTTCGCGGGCCCGTGGCACGCTTCGCAGTCGATGGCGAGCGAAGCCCACTCCGACGTGACGAGCCCGGTGGAGGGCGCGAGCCGGTGCCGCGCGAAGCTCGCGTGGCACCCGGCGCAGTCGGTCTCGAACCTCCGCTGCTCGAGGGGGATGCGACCCGCGGCGCCGGGCACGGTCCACGGGCCCGCGATCTCCTCGAGCACCGCGGGCACCTCGAGCCACGTCTTCGTCCGCAGGTCGTAGCACTGCGGGACGATGGCGTGGAGGCCGTCGGGTCCCCGCCGGATGTAGGCCTGCATCCACTTCGAGCCCACGGCCCCGTCCGCCCCGCCCGGCGGCTGCTGCGCGAAGGAACCGTGCTTCCCGTGCGGGGACGCGGCCCAGGCATGCGAGGCCGTCTCGTGGCAGCGCACGCAGGACGCGGCGCCCGCGTACGCGGCGAGGGGCGACGGGCGCGGCGGGGGGGGCGTCGCCGCGGGGCCGCATCCGACGGACGCGCAGAGGAAGCCGAGGGCCGCGAAGGGGAAGGCGAGGCGCAGCGTGGGCACGATCTCACATCCAGCACGCCAGCGTAGCCTTCCGTGCGCGCTCGAGGGGCCAGATCTTCGCGTCCGCCTCGATCCTTCGATGTCGCAGAGAGGACCACGCCGGTCCGAGTTCTGCGTCCCCGGGGCAGCCTCCTCCGGATGCATCACATGCGATGCAAGACGGGCGGGCGACACGCGACGCCCCCGCTCCGTCGGGCCTGCGAGCGTCGCACGCCGGGGTCCGACGGCGTGGGCGCGCCCGCTCGGCAATACCGACCGGTTCGCGTACGTTACCTCTACGAGCGCCCCGGAGAACCGTCATGGACTCGATGCAGCGCAACGTGTCGGATGCGACGAGGACGCCGCGCGCGGGAGGGGACGGCGACGCGCCGCACCTCGACGCCCTCCTCGACGTGCTCCCGGTCGGCGTCTACATCGTCGATCGCGACTCGCGGATCCGGATGATGAACGGCACCGCGGCGCGGCTGCTGCGCGTGGACCCCGCGAAGGTGATCGGGCGTCCGTGCAAGGAGGCCATGTGCTGCTCGTTCTGCGGCCCGAAGTGCGCGGCGCACGACGCGCGCGACGAGGGCGTCACGCAGCGCGACTTCCCCGTGGACCTCCGTCGCGCCGACGGCACCACGGTCTCCGTGAAGATCGACGCCGCGCCGCTGGGCAGCGGCGACGTCGCGGTCACGCTCCGCGACGCGCACGAGCACGAGCGGGCCCAGCGCGCCGTCCGGGGACGGTGGGCCTTCCACGGCCTCGTCGGCGCCTCGCACGCGATGTCCGAGGTGGTGGCGCAGATCCGCAACGTGGCGCCGTACGACAGCACGGTCCTCCTGGTCGGCGAGAGCGGCACGGGAAAGGAGCTCGTCGCGCGCGCGATCCACGCCGAGAGCCCCCGCTCGGCCAAGCCCTTCGTGACGGTCAACTGCAGCGCGTTCTCCGAGGGGATCCTCGAGTCGGAGCTCTTCGGGCACGCCCGGGGCGCCTTCACCGGCGCCGAGCGGGAGCGTGCGGGCCGCTTCGAGACGGCCGAGGGCGGCACCGTGTTCCTCGACGAGCTCGGCGAGATCTCGCCGAAGCTCCAGGTGAAGCTCCTCCGCGTGCTCCAGGAGCGCGAGTTCGAGCGGGTGGGCGAGAACCGTCCGCGGCGCG